>CAKZLD010000214.1 GCA_937125135.1 uncultured Ignavibacterium sp. | reverse complement strand
GACTTTTCTGATAAATATCGAAGTCCTCGTGAAAAAGCCATTCTGCTAAATCAATGTGAGTATCTACAATAAAAACTTCTCTTGAAAGTTCTAATGCTCTTTTATATAGTGTAGAATCAAAATCTTGTTGACAATATGTTATGCTCACAAGGAGAAAGACAAAAATGAGTATTGAATTTTTCATAAATAAACCTTTGATGACTTAACATTAAAATAAAAAATTTTTAAATCGAATTATAAACCAGTCGAAAAATTTTCAGCTGATTGTAAGTCTTAAATATATTTGAACAACATTTAACAAACTTTATTTGAATTATGAAATACTACAACATAAAAGGAAAACCATTCAGTGATTTTCAAACTGAATTAGAGCAAGTCGTCGAACAAAAAATTATTGAAAGAATATGGAATAAAGATTACAAAGTCTGGAGTGATAACCCGAAAGAAATTTCTGATCGTCTTGGTTGGTTAGACTGTGTAAATTACTCACGAAAGATGCTGGATGAAATTTACTCTTTCGTTGATGAAATATGTAAAGAGGGATTTACAGATGCTTTGCTATTAGGAATGGGCGGATCATCTCTTGCACCGGAAGTTTTCAGTAAAATTTTTGGAACAGCAGAAGGATATCTCAATGTTCACGTTCTTGATAGCACTCATCCTGATGCTGTGAAGCAGATTTCAGAAAAGTTAAATCCTGCAACCACTCTTTACATAGTCTCAACAAAGTCTGGTGGCACTGTTGAAACAATTTCATTTATGAAATTCTTTTACAATTATGTGATGAATATTCTCGGCAAAGAAAAAACTGAAGAACATTTCATAGCCATCACTGATCCCGGAAGCGGATTAGAAGATATTGCAAGAAAATTAAATTTTAGAAAAATTTTCTTAAACGATCCGAACATTGGGGGAAGATTCTCAGCTTTGTCATTATTTGGAATTGTTCCCGCAGCATTGATTGGAGTGGATGTACAAAAATTGTTTGTCCGCACCGATAACGAAATTTTATCTTCAAGAAAATCAGGAGATTTTATTGAAAGGAATACTTCAACACAATTCGGTCTTTTAATTTCAGTTCTTGCAAAAGATGGAAAAGATAAATTAACTCTTATCACATCAGAACATTTTAATTCATTCGGAGCGTGGGTTGAGCAATTGATCGCTGAATCAACTGGGAAAAATGGAAAAGGAATTTTGCCAATTGATTTAGAAGAACTAGTTAGTCCTGATTTTTATTCCAAAGACAGAGTTTTTATCATTATCAAAGTGAAAGGTGATAAATTCAATTCTGAAAAAGTTAATATGATTAAGGAGGCGGGCTTTCCCATAATTGAATTTGAGCTCGAAGATATTTATGACTTAGGCAGACAGTTTTTTATGTGGGAATTTGCAACTGCAATTTCAGGATGGTCTTTGGGAATTCAACCTTTCGACCAACCAAATGTTGAGCAAGCCAAAGTTGTAGCAAGAAAAATTATAAGCGATTATCAATCCAGCGG
>CAKZLD010000213.1 GCA_937125135.1 uncultured Ignavibacterium sp. | reverse complement strand
CGTTTTTGATGTTGCTGTTTCTGATTTTTAATGTATTCAAAAACCTTTTCAACTGCTGATTCGCTTACAGAAAATGCAGCATAACCGGTTTGCCAGGCAAATTTTTCAGCTATTATATTTTCCTGATTTATAAAATGTGAGCTGCTCCCTTTTATTTGTTTAATAATTTCTGCAATCGATTTTTGCGGATTTAATAAAAATAAAGTATGAATATGGTCAGGCATTCCGTTAATGATTCGTACCGGACAACCCAATTCTTTTAATTGATTGGTTACTAATGAAAATATTCGGTTTTCAACAGCTTCTTTTATCAAAGGTTGGCGGTTTTTTGTTGACCACACTGCATGTATCCAAATTTTATTGTATGAATGAGACATAATTGTTTGATTTTGTTTATTACATTTTTAAACCGTTTAAACGGTTTTTGTTGTACGTGTCACCCACAGCCCACGATTTAAATCGTGGGCTGTGGGTAAACCGTGGGCTATGGTTTTTATTTTACTTACTAAAATTAAATAGAACTTCTGAATTCCAAAACGGTTTTTATACGTGTCAAAATCTAAAGATTAAATTTCAAATGATACTAATTAAAAGACTGCCGATTACTCTTGAACTTAATTAGATAAATCACCCCCACTTTCAAATTCACTCCTGCTTTTAACACAATCTTTTTCTATATTAGTCAACAAAAAAATTCATTTCATAATATAACTTTCTTACTATGGACAAAACATTTTCAACAAAAGACATCAAACTGGAAAATATTTTCCACGCCAGACTCAAGAAGTTTCAAAAATTAATGCGATTCAAAATCAGGAATATTCTGCTTGTCTCAAGCGTTTATGATTATTACCTGTTTGAAGAAGATGGAAGATTGTATGAACTAATCAGAAGTGAATATCAGAATCTTAACTTAAGTCAGGCACCGGAAATTATTCACGTTACTACAGGTGAAGAAGCACTAAATCTACTTAATGAAACTGATGATTTCGATCTTATAATTACTACTTTGCATATAGAAGATATTCACGTCGTTAAATTTGCAAATCAGGTGAAGGCAACCGGAATCAATATTCCAATCATTCTGCTTGCATACGACAATATGGAACGAAAAGAACTTACTACTCACTATGACACTTCTGCGTTTGAGAAAATTTTTATCTGGGGCGGCGACTTTCATTTATTGATTGGAATTATCAAATACATCGAAGACAAAATGAATGTTGAAAGAGATATTCAGAACATTGGCGTGCAGGTGATAATTTTAGTTGAAGACAATGTAAAATTTTACTCAAGTTATTTGCCTTTGATTTATACCGAAGTGTTTAATCAATCCCAACGTTTAATTCTTGAAGGAATAAACATCACGCACAAATTTTTACGAATGCGAGCAAGACCCAAAATTTTGCTTTGCACCACTTATGAAGAGGCTTGGGATTATTTTGTAAAATACGAAGAAAATGTATTAGGAATAATTACTGATAATAACTTCAGGCGAGACGGTGTCAGAGACCCCGAAGCAGGATTAAAATTTACAACTGAGGTTAAATCGAGACAGAACGATATACCAATTTTAGTTCAAACAAGTGATTTGAATCTTGAAGAAAAAGTTAAAAGCATAGGAGCTTCATTCCTTTATAAAAATTCTCCGAGACTACTTCACGATTTGCGTGAATTTATGCTTCAACATTTTGGATTTGGTGATTTTGTATTTGTAAAACGCGATGGAACTCCCGTAGGCCGTGCAGCAAACTTAAGACAACTCGCAGAGCAAATAGCTACAATACCAGAAGAAAGTCTGCTCTATCATGCTGAAAGAAATCACTTTTCAAGATGGTTAAAAGCAAGAACTGAATTCTATCTTGCATATCAACTCAGACCCAGAAAACCTCAGGATTACCCTTCTCCAGAGCATTTGAGAAAAGATTTAATCAATGCAATTGTTGGATATCTTGAAGAACGAACTAAGGGTGTCATTTCAGATTTCAGAAAAGATACTTTCGATCCTAAGAATAGCTTTGCAAGAATTGGTGGTGGTTCACTTGGAGGAAAAGCCAGAGGTCTCGGATTTATCAATTCTCTCATCGCCAATTATAATATCAAAAACTTTTTTGAAGGAGTTGAGATTTCTGTTCCTTCGGCAGTGGTTATTGGCACAGAAGTATTCGATAGATTTATGAGAGAAAACAATCTCGAAACTTTTGCTTTCAATCAAACCAATGATATCATTTTAACTCAAAGATTTATTGAAGCTGTTTATTTTCCGGAAGAAATAAAACAGAAACTTTTAGAGTTTCTCGAAATAATTAAAGAGCCTCTTGCCGTCCGTTCCTCAAGTCTTTTGGAAGATGCTCAGTTTCAACCTTTTGCCGGAGTTTATCAAACTTATATGCTCCCGAACAGCAATCCTGACATCAACATCAGACTTGAAGAGCTTTTACAAACGATAAAAGCTGTTTATGCATCAACATATCATCAGAAGTCAAAAGACTATATGAAAGCCACAGCATATCGTCTTGAAGAAGAAAAGATGGCGGTGATTGTTCAAAGGCTTGTTGGTTCTGAACATAAAAGAAAATTTTATCCTGATTTTGCAGGAGTAGCAAAATCATTCAATTTTTATCCGGTTCCTCCGCAGAAATCTGATGATGGTATTGCAATGGTTGCGCTTGGATTAGGTAAAACGGTGGTTGAAGGTGGGAATACTGTAAGGTTTTGTCCACGATTTCCAAAACACCTTATACAGTTTTTTTCAACAAAAGAAACTCTTATGCATGCACAGCAGGACTTTTATGCACTTGATCTGGATGGAAAACTTGATCATCATCCTGAATCAACGAAAGATCCGCTGGTAAAAAGATATGATTTATTAGAATCTGAAGCAGATGGAACTTTATTCTCGGTTGGCTCAACTTATTCACCAGAAGACGAAGCAATTTACGATGGAATATCTCGAAAAGGTGTTCGTGTAGTAACTTTTGCACCTGTTCTCAAACATAAGATTTTCCCTCTTCCAGAAATTCTTGATTTACTTTTGGGATTGGGCACCTGGGGAATGGGTTCACCTGTTGAAATAGAATTTGCGGTTAATCTTAGTGTCCCTCCGGGCAAACCGAAAGAATTTGCAATGCTACAGATGAGACCTTTAGTAATAAGTAGAGAAATAGATGAATTAAATATTGATTATAAAACTGATGATTTAATTTGTCAAAGCAGTCAGGTTTTAGGTAATGGTGCAACAGATGGAATCTTTGATTTGATTTTAGTTGATCAGAACAAATACGATAGATCAAAAAGTAGAAATGTTGCAATGGAGATTGCAAAACTCAATTCAAAATTGCTTGATGAAAAAAAACCTTATCTTTTAATTGGAGTCGGACGATGGGGAAGTTTAGATCCATGGCTTGGTATTCCTGTTACGTGGGATCAGATTTCAGGTGCGGCTGCAATAGTTGAATCAGGATTTAAAGATTTCGAAGTAGAGCCCTCACAAGGCTCTCACTTTTTCCAAAATATTACTTCATTCCGTGTTGGTTATTTTACTGTGGATGCCAGACATAAGATTGGTTTTATAGATTGGGATTGGCTACTTTCTCAACCTATAATTGAAGAGCTTGAATTTACAAGACATCTTCAATTCGATAAACCAATCTCTGTTAAAATCAATGGTCATAAAAATATTGGAGTAATCCTTAAACCGGGAGTAAATGAAAAACAATAGCTTTCTGACTAAAGAGGATTTACCAAATATTGATTTGTTGTTTGGATAACTTTGGGATATATCTGTTGTAGGTATGAGACTTATTGATGAGGAAGGAAAAATTTTACTTGTCAATGATGCGTTCTGCAGAATTTTTCAAATGCAAAAAGAGGATTTAATCGGAAAACCTTTTTCAATCGTTTATGATGAATCCGAACAAAAAGAAGTACTAAAAGCTTATCAGAAAGATATTCAAAACAATAAGATTAAAACATTATTTGAGCGTGAAAATACTTTGTGGAATGGAATACGAGTATGGTTCGAATTCACTAACTCATTCCTTGTTCTGCCTGATTGAAAGAAAATAACTTTAAGTATTATCAAAGATATTTCCGAAAGAAAGAAATCAGAAATTGAACTAAAAGAAAGCGAATCAAAGTATAGAATTTTGTTCAACAACACTTATGATATAGTTTTAGTTACACATCTTTCTGAAGGAAAATCTTACGGTGAATTTATTGAGATAAATGACTTTTTCAGTGAAGACTATTTAACATCATAACAAATACTATATCGTCCTTTTTCCATTGATACATCATCCCAAAATCCTTATAGCCTCTGTCTGATAATATTACTGATTTGCTCG
>CAKZLD010000212.1 GCA_937125135.1 uncultured Ignavibacterium sp. | reverse complement strand
GCAATTTTATCTCACGCAGATTACACAGGAGTGAAAAGAGAATCTCTATTGCAAAAAACTTTATTTGCTTGTGATGAATTGGCAGGTTTTTTAACTGCCGTTGCGTACGTTCGACCATCAAAAAGTATTAATGAAGTAGAAGCAAAATCTGTAAGAAAGAAAATGAAGGATAAAGCATTTGCAAAAGCAGTCAGCAGAGAAGACATTATCAATGGAGCGGATGAACTTGGAATTGATCTTGATGAACACATATCCTTCTGCATCGAAGCAATGAAAAAGAATAAAGAGAAGCTGGGATTGTAAAATATTTCATTAAAATTTAACATTCATCACTTAACATTAATTAAGGGCTTGACATATAATTAGCGAATTACCTATCTTTCAAATAAAAATCGGAGAATATTAGAGAGTTTTGCTACTTTTAAAACGTGAAAGATTTCAAAATTTTTAATTTTTGATAAGTTAATTAATTTATTTTTTATGATTGGCAAAATCTCTATTATTCTTTTTTTGGTACTCAATGTTGTAGTCTTGTCTCAGGATGAAATCCGAATAATTAGTTCTGATTTTAATTCGCTTAAAATTTCTTATAAGCCAATCTATACTGATACTTCATCTATAATTATTAATAACCAAAATTACAGATCAATAAAAATTCATCTTGGATTTACTAAACCTGAATTGGAAGCAGGCAGTCCTAACGTTCCTTCAAGAATTTTGACAATCGGAGTTCCAAATGAATTTGGTAATACATTAGAAATTATTTCAACATCATTTACTGAAATTTCAGGTCAGATTTCTCCCATTCCAAATGTTAAACAAGATACACTTGGATATTCATATGAGTATTTTTTAAGTCAGGCTTACTTTATTGAAACTGACTTATCTCTTGTAGAATTTGGGAATTCTGGTTTAGCAAGGGATTTAATTATTCAGAATCTTGTTCTGAATCCGGTTAAATTTTTCCCAACAGAAAATAAAATCAGACTTTATAAAGAAATTGTATTCAAAGTTAATTTTTCTTCCGGAACTATTTCTCAACAACCAGCAGATGAACTTTCTTCATTCGGAATATTAAATTTTGAAATTGCCCGATTCTGGAATCAGACAAAAAAAGTTACGGCAAAAATTAATATTTCTAACAGTGTATTAGCTACAGGTCGCTGGTTCAGATTTGAAGCTCCTGAAGAAGGATTTTACAGAATTACTCGCTCACAATTATCATCTTATGGAATTGATCCGAACACTGTTGACCCACGTACAATTAAAATTTATAATAACGGAGGGAAAGTTCTTCCTGAACTAAATAGCGCTCCACGTCCAATTGATCTGGTAGAAAATGCTATTACTATTGTAGGAGAAGAAGATGGTAAATTTGATGAAGGTGACTATATTTTATTTTATGGAAGAGGAACCAATTTTTTCGATTACGATACTGATAGAAAAACTATAAAAAGATTTTTCAATCCCTATTCAAAATCGAACTACTATTGGATTACTTCTGGTGGTAGCGCAGGTAAAAGAATTACTAAAAAGAACAGTCTTTCTCAGTCGGCAGACTATCAGCAAAATTCTACAGTTGCTTTCATCGGATTTGAAGAAGATAAAATCAATCTTGCAAAATCAGGCAGACAGTTTTTTGGTGATAATTTTACTGCTTCCATCAATCAAAGAACATACATCAATAGACTTGATAATAGAATCTCATCCGAACCTATTAAGTATTCTATAAGATTTGTGGTCAATTCTTCTACTAATCTTACACTAAACATTTCAGAGAATGGAAGTCAGATTTTTAATGAATTACTTCTTGGTTATGGAAATCAGGATTACACTGTTGGAAAAGCTTATTTAAGAAATCTCACTTTTCAAGGTAGCTTACCTGACAATAGAAGCGTACTAACTTTCAGAATTAATCCATCTGCTCAAACATCTGTTGGATATCTTGATTACTTCACTATCGAATACCGAAAGGAACTAAAAGCAACCGATGATAATCTTTTAGTTTTTTCCGATCCTGTTGATGGGGTTATTGAATATCTTTTTAGTGGGTTTTCCTCAACAAATTTTAGAGTTTTTGATATCACTGATAATTTCAATGTTAAAATGGTTGATAATTTTATTATGCTAAGTGGTGGTCAATGCAAATTTCAGTTTATTGAATCACAGAACTCTCGTTCAAAATATTATGCTGTCGAATTAAGTAAATTAAAAACCCCATCTAATCCAACAGAAGTTACAAATTCAAATTTGAGAGGTGAGAGTACGGGGGCAAAATTTATTATCATTACCAGCAAAGAAAAATTAGAAGCTGCCAATAAATTAAAAACCTATAGGGAAACTCAGACTAATCCACCTATATCAACAATTGTAGTGGATGTGCAAAGAATTTATAACGAATTTTCTTGTGGTTCTTTAGATGTATCTGCAATTCGAGATTATATACGATATGCTTACCAGAATTGGCAAATAAAACCAGAATATGTTTTATTCCTTGGAAAGGGTACTTATGATTATAAAAACATAGAAGGTTTTAGTGATAATATCATTCCAACTTGGCAAACTGAAGAATCACTTTCCTACGTATTTTCCTTGGAAGATTCCTATACCACTGATGATTTTTTTGCTGCAGTCGCTGGAGATGATTCTATTGTAGATTTAGCACTCGGGAGAATTCCATCTAGAACTTTATCAGAAGCCAATAACTTTATTGCTAAAATTATCTCATATGAAAAAAATGGTGATTTTGGTCCTTGGAGAAATCTAATTACTTTATTAGCAGATGATGGAATAAAAACTGGTGGTGATGATGGTGCAATTCATACCGCTGCTTGTGAAAGATTAACAAACTTTGCTTTTCCAAAATATCTGGATTTTAACAAAATTTATCTTGCTGCTTATTCACCTGTTGTTACCTCAGGCGGCAGGAGAAAACCTGAAGTTAACAATGTATTATTAAAATCATTAAATGACGGAACTTTATTTCTAAACTTTGTTGGTCACGGAAACCCGGAAGTATGGACTCACGAAGTTGTATTTGAAAAATCTGTAACCGTTCCTCAATTAAGAAACAGGAGATTATTTTTCTTAACTGCTGCAACTTGTGACTTCGG
>CAKZLD010000211.1 GCA_937125135.1 uncultured Ignavibacterium sp. | reverse complement strand
TTGGATTGGACTTTAGATAAATTTTCTGATCTCTGACTTTATCTCGATAATCCTTCGGGATTTCTTGAAAGAATTCAAAAAGTGCGTCATAAATTTTTAATGACTCACGATTAGTAGGCTTTGATAAATACCATGTGAATTTGCCCTCTTGCTTTAGAATTTTTGTTAAGTCAAGTTGAGCAAGCTTTCTATTTCCTTTTTCAACAACAAAGTAAAATGGATTACCAGCCCATTCTCTAAATTGGCAATTCATTAAGTCATTTATTTCAACCAAATAAAAAATTGACCAACCGGGAATTTCCTGCACATCTTTGTAAACCATACTATCATTGAAATGATTGTGTATCAAATCAATAAGTGTTTTTCCTAAACTTGTAAATTCGTTGTAATTCATTTATGCCCTCTTCACAAATCTTCAAAATAAATTATTTCAAAAGATACTGGCTATAATTTTACGGCGAGTCCAAAATTACTGCTGACATTTCTCCTGATTCTTCAATTATCACATATTTTTTGATATAAGAGAAATCTTCCATTCATTATTATCTAAATGCTGAAAGAACAATAAATCTAAAAATATACACCACAAATTTAACTAACCTAAAAACCAATAAATATCAGAGAAACATTGCGAAAACATTTCTACATAATTAGATGAATCAGAGTTTTTAATATGAAAGGAAATTAAACGGAAATTTTCTTAAAATATTTTTCAATACTTTTGATAAAAGGAGACTTTTCTCTCAAATAAATATTTCCATATTGACTAATAAATTTTGAATGAGTGGTAATAACTAATCTTTTCTTGGCTCTCGATAATGCTACATATAAAGTTCTGGCATCTTCTGTTATAACATCTCGTGTTGTTGATTTCCAGGAGGGATAAACCCCATTTACGCATTCCGGAATAATTACATTCTCAAATTCTAATCCTTTGGCTTTATGAACAGTTGAAATTATAATCTTCTCATCTCCTAATATTAAATCTGATTCTTTAAATATTTTATAATCAGCGATATGAAGTTTTAACAAATCTGACAATACTTTTTCTCCGCATTTAACTTCCATATGCCTTAACAATTTTGACAAATGGTATTCATCATCATTATTAACTTCATAGTTCACTGTTTCTATAGAATAATTTAAATAATCCCAGATAATTTCAGAATAAGATGTGGTTTTACTTAACTGATTTTTCCATTTAGACCAAATAGGATAAAAGTTCTTATAAAAAGTGTTTAATAAATTTTTATTATCATTTATGAAATTTTTTTGACGAGGAACTCTGTTCTTTGCTTCATTAACTAAATGCTTGACTAATTCTGCAGTAGCTAAAACATCATCTACAGCATTATGAGAATTTGTTCCTTCAAGATTAAACTCAGAAATTAAATCCTCCAATGAGTAAGAATTAAGTTTTGGAAAAAGTTTTCTGGAAATACTCAAAGTATCGTAATTATGTTTACTGATTATTGATGATACATCTATATTGTTTCGCGATAAATTAGATAGCAATATTTCTAAATCAAACTTTAAGTTGTGAGAGAAAAGAACATCGTTCTTTACAAAGTCCAAAAAGTTTTTCAAACCATCTTTTGATTCAACGCCACTTTTTCTAAGAAGCTCGTTAGAGATATTATGTACCTTTCTGCTATCGGTTAAATCTTTTTGAGTTTTTAGATATACATTGAAACTATTTCCTAACTTTCCATTTATTATCTCTACTGCGGCAATTTGAATTATATCATCATTTTTAACATTCAGTCCAGTTGTTTCCGTGTCGAATAATACAATTCTTTTATTTTTATAAAGGTCTATAAATTCTTCAAGTTCATAGAAAGAATTTGATTTGTTTTCTAAATAGTCAGAAGGATAAAGACTTACATCAAACATTGAATTTACAATTTGTCTAGATTCTTTTAGAGTTTTAGTTTTTCCGAAAATATTAAAAATTCTAAACCACGAAACTCTATCAAAATCATCATAAAGACAGCTTAAAAACGCAATTGTATCTTTAATAACTTTTCTTCTGAACAAGTCAAAACCAGATATTTTGAAATGAGAAATATTTCTTAATATTAATTTTAAACTGAAAAGATCGGCGGTATTATTAGAACGAACCAGTATTGCGGTCTGTTCGTCTTCTTTTATTAGATTAGTTAGTATTTTGTCAATTATGTAATTTGCCTCGTCACCTGAAGTTCCATTAACTTCCGAAAGTATCAACATATCACCATCGGGAGAAGATACAATTTCCGGTATAGGATCTTTTTTCCACTTAGGAGACAGATGAGCTTTTGCATAATCAATATAAATTTGCAATAAATATGATGGTGAGCGAAAGTTTTTCTGAAGATTATGAACCCTGCATTGCTTCTCAATTTTATGTAATCTTTCTAATCGTGCTCCCATAAAAGAGAAAATAGCTTGCTCATAGTCGCCGAAGAAAACTTTGTGTGCTCCTTCAGAGGAAATTAAGTTGATTATTTCCCATTGAATTGAATTTAAGTCCTGGACTTCATCTACTTGAATCCACGAATATTTTTTAAGATTATGATTATCTTTTTTAAGATGATAATAAGTTAGAATTAGTAAGTCATCAAAATCTAATAGCACCGATTCTTCTTTTATTGATTCATATCTATCACAAACTCTTAAAGCCAAATTAATATCGTTAAAATTTTTATCAGGATGTAATAACAAATCCGTTGGAAGTGATAGTCTTTGTAATTTTTGTAATGAATTTAATCGAAGCAGCTCATCGTTGTTAATTTTATCTTCCCTAAAAAATTCTAATGACTTAGCTTCGTTTAATAATTGATTAGATTCTTCTTCATCAATTAAAGAAGTAAACAATGGAATGAGTTTATTTCTAAATAAGAAGTAAGAACAAAAATGGTGAACATTTCCTATAAAAACTCCATTATCAGGATGTTTATCTTCAATTCGTTCTTTCATTGATTTGGCAGCACGATTTGTAAAAGTCAGACAAATCATCTCATCCGCATCCACACCACGCTTCAAGGCCAAATCTACTCTATGAGCAAGCAATTCAGTTTTTCCTGTTCCCGGAGGAGCTAAAACCAAATGCTGACCTTCAGATAACTTTACAATATCTTTTTGCTCGTTCGATAAAATTATATCGTTGCTTTTCATTTAATTAGAGTGAATTGCATAATTTAACTTAACAAAAGATATGCAAATATGTTCTTTTATTCAATCAAGGAGTGAATGATTAAACCCGATAATGACTTCTTAATACTATAATTATTTTTTTAATAACATTCGTATTAGAAAAGAAATAGAAATCGTAAAACTTTTTTCGATTATTCTTCGAATTCTCAGCAAGATTCTTCGAAGCTCAGCACTTTGATTTAATTAATCCCGAGCTTGTCGATAGGCTCAATTCCACTATCCGCCTATCCACAGGATTCTGCGAAGGCTACGCCTTTGGCGAGACGGGTGTTTCGATTATACTTCGACTGCTCCACAGGATTCTTCGAAGCTCAGCACTTAGT
>CAKZLD010000210.1 GCA_937125135.1 uncultured Ignavibacterium sp. | reverse complement strand
TTTTATTGTGATTCTTGCTATGGAGGATATTGTGTAATACTTACTTCAATTTGTTTTTAGTGGAGGTGGCGGGAGTCGAACCCGCGTCCGAAATTAAGCACCAATGAACTTCTACATACTTAGTCTATCTTTGTTTGAATTCAATGCTGCCCGATAGACAGGGATCGCATTGAATTTGCCTGCTGAAACTTCGCCTCATCAGCGCAGACAACTGAATCGGCTATCATACCAAAACGACGCTCTGCATTAACCCGGTATGAAAAGCTAATGAGAACGGCTGCTGTTTATTAAGCAGCTAAGGCGTAATTATATTCGCCAGTTATTTTTTAGTTCCGCTTTTTTTACTTGCACACGGAGAGCAAGGTATGCCATTCAAAGTCTCTTTAATTCCGTCGAAGCCAATTTCACCCCCTATTTTCAATAGGCAAATGAACTCTATGAAATAAATAATTCAGGGGATCCATTTTGTATCAGGAATACCAGAAACCTCATTTTCATAACGTGAAAGAACAAAAAATAGATCAGAAAGTCTATTTAAAAATATAACAATGTTATCAGAAATATAATCCAAATTTTTTAACTGAACCACTTCCCTTTCAGCTCTGCGAGCAACTGTTCTGCAGATATGAAGTAAAGCCGCACCTTTAGACCCGCCCGGTAATATAAAGTTTCGTAACGGTTCTAATTTATCGGAGATTAAGTCTATATCATTTTCTGCTTTTGTAATAAATTCTTCGGAAGTTCTTTTGATATTCAATTTCTTATTTTTATCGTTATCAGGAGTAGCTAAATCCGAGCCAACAACAAAAAGCTTGTTTTGAATATCAATGAGAATGTTTTTTACTTCTTCGCTTTTTATTTCCGTGATAGCTAATCCGATAAATGAATTTAATTCATCAACTGTCCCGTAAGCACAAATCCTGATGTTATCTTTAGAAACTCTTTCGCCTCCTAATAAACCAGTCTCACCTTTATCACCTGTCTTTGTGTAAATTTTCATCTGATAGTTTTAATAAATGGTAAATTAATTACAGTAACTTTTATCTTTTCATTTTGTTTTGTCATATAAAATATTTCATTCTCACCAGATAAATATTTTTTTCTTATCACACCTAAACCAATGTGCTTTTTGAGTTTATAAGAATAAGTTTTAGATGTAATGTAACCAGCAACTTCATTATTCGTATCAAAGATCTCATTTGATTCGACGAGTTGAAAATCATCACTAAATTCTATTCCTGTAATCTTTTTCTGAACTTTGTCATAAGTTTCTAATCTTGCTAATACTTCCTGACCGATGTAGCAACCTTTTTTGGTATCAATAAGTTCACTTAGATTTAATTCATGAGGATTAAAATTATCATTCAATTCATTTTCAGCATTGAGTATTCCTTGCTCAATTCTATATGATTCAAAAGCTGTGTTACCAATCAGATTAAAATCAAAAGGTCCTTTGTTATCAAAGATGATACTTAAAAGTTTTGCAAGATGATTATTATGAATGATTATAAAAAGCGGAGTAACATTAGATGAATCAATTTCTGATGAGTACAAATATGCATCGAAATCTTCGATTATAATTTTTTGAATTTTCTTTGATTTGAACGAAATGTTCTGTGAATTAAATAGCCACTCAATAAAAGAAAATTTCTGAGGTCCATAAAAATCAATAACAGCATAATTGTTCGAAACATCAACAATATTTACATCATCAGTAATTACATAGCGATTTATCCAGGCAATAATCTTATCCTTAAAGTAACGTTCTGTTTTTAACCAATGTTTATCACCTAAGTTTATTATCTCAGCTAAACCAATGATACGTCCCTTTTCATTTGTAAAAATCGTTTTGACTAATTCATCCTGAGATAAATAAAGAGTAGAGTTAGTTGTAATTCGATGAAGAAAATCAAGACAATCTTTACCAATCAATTCGATTATGACAGATTGATGATTTATACGAACACCTACACCATTGTATAATGAAAAAACTTCATCATCAATGTTAGAGAAATATTGCACGTTACTAATGCTGCCATTATCGCCAGAAAGATATCCTTTGCTTTTTAATAAATCGGTTATTTCATTGTTCAACGAACTTTCAAACATTTTTTCTCCAATAAAGAATTACCCTACTTTAAATTATAAATGAAAAACAAAAATGAATTAGATTTTGATAGATTATAAACTTATAATTCTCCATCGAATAACCAGAAAAAGGAATTAAAAGTTTATAAATAAATTGAAATCAATATGGTCTATTAAATCTTCTTCCCAGAGAAGATTCATAAACACTATCTTTCGGATTATAGACAAATGCAACCGAATCAACTACTTCTAATTTATTCTCAGTACTTAAAAACATATATTCGTAAAAATCAGGATATTTATCGTTATTGATATTTGCTATTGTTCTTTTGAAGTCTATTCCAAAATAAGTCATCATCAAGTGAGGAAAACTTCTGATTCCATCAAGCAAAAAGTAATTATAATTTATATGACCAACTCCCTGAGCATAGTGAAAATTATTTTCAAGATACATAATATTTTTCGCAGCCCAGTTTTTAATACTAAATCTATTAAAACCACCGTGAGAAGGAATTGGTGCTTCCCAAACAAGAGATAACTGATCGCCCTGACATTCCATCAATACCAAATACGGAAAAGCAGTTCCGAGTTTTGTACTATCTAAGTCAATGTAGCTTTGGTCGTAACCGATAATGTTTTTGGGTTCGATAAATCTTTCACCCTGACGTGAACGAGCAATTACACAAAATACATATTTCCCACCACTTCTATCATTATAATAAATTACTGCAGGTTTTTGAATTTCATAAGGTACTGATTTATCAAAAACTAATGGATATGTTCCCTGAGGAAAATTATTCAAGACAAATTCTACAACTGCAATTGTATCACAAGGGAATCTGTTCTTTGCTTCCTTTTTCATTTTATCAAGATTGAAGAATTGAATATCAGCATCCTTTTCAGGAACGTACTCAACCTGCTGTTCAAGGGAATACATCTCTGATTCATCCTTCTTCTCTTCACCACAAGAAATAATAAAGAAGGATAATAAAGAAGTTAAAAGAAATAAATATTTAAACATAATTTGCCTCATACCTTAAAGATTAGCAAGGCCATTCATAAAATACGCTGAACTGATAATTCCAAGTCTGAAATGATTTAAGTTAAAATGTTCATTAGGTGAATGTAAATTTTCAGAATCAAGACCTAATCCCATCAGAACTGGTGTAGCTTTTAGTTTCTCTGCAAAATCAACGACAATAGGAATTGAGCCACCTTCACGCATAAAAACTGTTTCTTTGCCAAATGCTGAAGCCATAGCTTTTGCAGCAACTTTCATAATTGGTTGATTTAGTTTTGCAATGAAAGGTGAGCCGCCGTGAATACTTGTAATCTTCACATCAACATAATCAGGAGCAATTTTTTTGATGTATTTGGTGAAAAGCTTCTCTATCTTTTTTGGATTCTGATTTGGAACAAGTCTCATACTGATTTTTGCAGAAGCTTTTGAAGGAATAATTGTTTTAGCTCCTTTGCCTGTAAATCCACCAACGATACCATTACAATCTAATGTAGGTCTGCTCCATATTCTTTCAAGTAAAGAATAACCTTTTTCTCCAACTGATTTTTTGATACCAATGCTTTTTGCAAATTCTTTTTCTGGGTATTTAAGTTTTTTTAGATTTTCTTTTTCTTGCTTAGTCGGTTTAAGAACATCATCATAAAAACCTGGGATGGTAATTCTTCCATTTTTATCTTTGAGTTTAGAAATGATGTCTGCAAGGATATTAACAGGATTTGGTACTGCACCGCCATAAGTCCCGGAATGTAAATCTCTATTTGGACCAGTAACTTCAACTTCCATATAACTGATTCCGCGCAAACCGTAAGTAATCGTTGGAACACCTTCTTCCCAAAGAGAAGTATCAGATATTAAAACTGCATCACATTTTAGAAGTTCAGTATTGTTTTTTAAGAATGTATAAAGATTTGGACTTCCGATTTCTTCCTCACCTTCAATTAAAAATTTAACATTAACAGGAAGAGTACCATTGACTTTCAAGATTGCTTCAACACTTTTGATGTGAACATACATTTGTCCCTTATCATCGGTTGCACCACGAGCATAAATTTTACCATCCTTAATAACTGGTTCGAAAGGTGATGTTTCCCACAAATCAATTGGGTCTGCAGGTTGAACATCATAGTGGCCATAGATTAAGACTGTCGGTTTGCCTGGTGCTCCCATCCACTCTGCATAGACAATAGGATGTCCTTCAGTTTGATAAATAGTAACTTTCTCAATGCCAGCTTGTTTAATTTTATCTGCAACAAATTGTGCAGCAGTCTGCATATCAGTTTTATTTTCAGGCAGTGTACTAATTGACTGAATTTTTAAAAAATCTTTTAATTCTTCAATGTAAGAATCAACGTTTGAATCGATAAAGTTTAATATTTCTTTCACGTTTTTTGTCCTTTAAAAAAAATAATTTATTGCTGTTTTAATTTATTAAATTTTTGTCGAGTTTAACATACCATTTGAAAGGGAAATCAGCAAAACCATTCTTTAAGAGACTTAAAAATTTTTATTAGTTTTGCTAAGAGGTTCAGAAAAATGATTGATTTATTAGACCAACTTGCAATTTGTGTTGAGAAAGGAAAAATCAATTCTCAATCAAAAATACCTGCAGATATGACAGGTAAAGATGGAGTTGAAGAACTTCTCGATAAATTGCTGCAAATAAATATCCCACCAAAAACAATAATAGAGAGCGGCTTACTTAAAGGAATGGCTGCTGTCGGAGAAAAATTCCGTGATGGTAAAATCTTTATACCAAATGTTCTATTTTCTGCAAAAGCAATGAATCACGCTATGGAAATACTTAAAAAGGAATTTCTATTTGACCAATTACAGTTTAAGGGCAAAGTGATTTTAGCAACTGTCAAAGGTGATTTACACAATATTGGTAAAAATTTAGTAAGACTGATTTTAGAAGGAAACGGCTGGCAGGTGATTGATCTTGGAGTAGATGTTGATTCAGAAAAAATTATTCAAAAAGTAAAAGAGACCGATGCAAAAGCAATTGGATTATCTGCATTATTGACTACGACAATGATAAATATGAAAAGTATAATTGAAGACTTAAGAAACACAGGAATTACATTGCCTGTTGCAATAGGCGGAGCTCCAGTCAGCCAGAAATTTGCGGAGGAAATTAATGCTGATTTTTATTCACCTGATCCAGCTGGTTTTCTTGATTACTTAAATAAAAATTTGAATTAAAGTGAATTTCGAAAAAATCAAAACATATAATTTCGAATTTGAGCAGGTAATCCCAAATAAAGATTATATTGAAAATCTATTATTAAAGGAATTCCCTTCAGAAATAAAATCGGAATATTTTCCGAATATGTTTTCTTTGCTAAAACAAAAATCGCAGATTAAAGCTGGTTATGTTTGGTTTAATCCGAATGAAGTAAAAGTATCATATAATGTAATCAAAGTTAAAGATAAGATATTCGATATTGGAAAAATAATTTTGAGAGGGATAAAAGAGACTGAATCTTTATTCATTATTACCTGCACAATCGGAGAAAAAGTTGAGAAATCTATCTGGAAATTTTTTAATGATGGAAATTCATTGGAAGGATACATTCTCGATAAAATGGCTTCTGAACTTGTTGAATTAACAGCAGATTCTCTTCAATCTATAATTGAAAGGCAAGCAATTGTTTCAGGACAGAGTATATCAAACAGATATAGTCCTGGTTATTGTGGATGGGCAGTATCGGAGCAGCAAAAACTTTTTTCACTTCTGCCGGAGAATTTTTGCGGAATAAAACTTACTCCGAGTTCACTTATGATTCCGATAAAATCAATTAGTGGTATAATAGCAGTAGGTAAAAATATCACAAAGAAAGAATATGAGTGTGAAATCTGTGATGATAATTTCTGTTATAAAAAGAGAGTGCAATGAATAATCTATTTTCTAAGATTGATGAAAAACAAATTCTTGTTTCTGACGGTGCATGGGGAACAGAGTTAATTAAGATGGGATTTCAATCAGGTTCTTGTCCAGAACTTTGGAATCTGGAAAAACCAAATGAAATATTTTCAATTGCCAAGAGCTATATTGATGCTGGTTCTGATATAATAAGCACGAATAGTTTTGGAGCAAGTAAAATAAAATTAGAACAATTTAATTTGTCAGATAAAACCTATTCAATAAACGTCAAAGCTGCTGAGTTAAGTAGAGAAGCCGCAAAGGACAAGTTAGTAATGGGCTCTGTTGGTCCTACAGGAAAATTTTTAATGATGGGTGAAATATCACAAGAAGAATTGCGTGAATCCTTTCTTCTTCAGCTGAAAGGTTTGATTGACGGAGGAGTTGATGCAATTCTTTTCGAAACTTTCTATGATTTAGATGAATTAAAAATTGGAATTGAAGTAGCTCGTGATTTAAATGATATCCCGATTATTTGTTCAATAACGTTCAATAAAAATTCAGAAAGAGAATTTTTCACTTTGATGGGAAATTCAGTTCAGCAAGTTTATTCTTTTTTAATTGAAATGGGAGTTGGACTTGCAGGAGTCAATTGTGGCAATGGTTATTTTGATTCAATTGAAATTATAAAAAAAATAAAAAGCAACTTCCCTGAATTAAAATTATTAGTCCAACCAAATGCAGGTTTACCTGAAATGATTTCAGATCAGTTGATTTATTCAGAGACTCCCGAGAAAATATCTCCTGCTGTAGAAGAATTATTAGAACTTGGAGTTACAATTATTGGCGGTTGCTGCGGAACAACTAAAAAGCATATAAAGCTAATCAGAGATTTAGTTGATAAGAAAATCAAAAGTTTCAACTTACAATAAAATTCTTAGCGGTTTCTATCATTGTCAGATAATTGTTGAAGTTAACATATTCAGGAATCGAGTTACCTGAACCGACACAATATCCACCATCCAATCCAACAGCTTGGATATTATGAATTACAGTATTTCGAACCTCCTCAGTCGAACCACGGGAAAGCAGATCAACATCAATATTTCCAATTAAAGCAAGCTTATCTCCGTATCTTCTTTTTACATCTGCAATATCCATTGCTTTTGGCTCAATAGGATGCAAAGCAGTTACACCGCAACTAATTATTTTATCCATCACATCAAACAACAATCCATCACTGTGATAAATAAAAGGCTTGTTATATTCTTTAGCGAGATTGCCAATTTTACTTAGCCAAGGAAAAAATAAATCATCCAAAGTCTCGGGTGAGACAATCAAACCTGTAGCAAAAGCAATATCATCACTGTACCATAAAGCTGCTACTTCAGGAATAGTAACCATATTTTGAAACATATTTAAGATAAGTTCTCCGAGAGAATCATTTATTCGTTTGACCAAATCATAATTTTCAAAAAGTGCGATTGAGAAATTTTCAAATCCCATTAATTCCCATGTCATAGTAAAAATATCGCCATATTGTCCAATAATGCCAAAATTATCAGGAAGAAATTTTACTGCTTCTTCAAAAGTGCTGTAGTTAATTTCCTCTTTTTTCGGGAATGAGTACTGATCAAAATCGGACTCATTAAGAATCAATCCCGTTTCTTCAGAAGACCAGTTTCTTTTGACTGACTGATTTTCAACATCATAATTTTTCTGAAATTCTTCTTTATACTTATTAAAATTTACTTTAGGTTGAAGTTTAACATAATCATAACCTGCACAGCTCCAAAAATCAATCTCATCTTTGAGAGATTCAATTTTTCTTCCTAAAAATTTTTCTTTGATGATTGGATGAATACCCAATTCGGCAATTGGAATTCGATTTGTTTTTTTTCGATTTAATGTAGAAATGAATGAATTTAAGTCTGGTTTGTAAAAGTGTTTCATCTGAAAAAGTTATTTATAAAAAAATCTGAATTTTTGTCCTTAGAAAAATCAATACATCAAATAATAATTCCGACTATCAGTATTAAACAATATCGTCTTCACTAATTAATTATAATTGCAGTGGATAAAATAAATAATAGGAGGCTCCAATGAAAATAGTACTCAGTTCATTTTTGATAGTGATTGTTTTTTTAATCTCAGATGTTAGTGCAATTTCTTCTCCCGCGAAAGGACAAATACATAATAGAACTAATGCAATTAAATCGCTGACGATTGGTTTACAAAGTGATAACATTGGTTTAAGAACTTCTTCGATCTATATGCTTGGGGAATTGAAATCTGATGAATCAGTAATTGGATTAATGAAAATTCTGAGAACTGATGAGTGCGAAGAAGCAAGAATACTTGCAGCGCTTTCACTCTATAAGATTGGTGATGCAAGAGGAATAAATGCAATAAAACAGAGCATAAGATTCGATGATAGTGAAAGAGTAAAAAGAAGCTGCCAATTGTTTTATCAGAGTTATATGAATGAAAATTGATCTCATATCCCCACCTAATTGGTTAGTTAGCAAAAAGCCCGTCCCAAACGGGCTTCTTTAATGGCAATTAAACTTAGCTTATATTTACTTTCCGGACGAATGAGCAATATGTTAATTTGCTTAATCAAGCATAAAACATTTTTTATTTTCCTATCAATTTCATTATAGTGAGTTTTCATAGAGCTAATTAAAAAATCAGGTAATACTACAAATAACTAATTCCCAACTCTTCCTTGCAAGAAATAAGACTTAAACCACAGATAACACAGATTATCACAAAGGATTATAATGACTAATGACTAATGACCAATGACAAATGACCAATGACCAACCCCCAACCCCCAACCCCCAATTCCCCATCCCCAATTAAACCACAGATAACACAGATTAACAATTAAAAATGTATAATGTACAATGTATAATTAAAAATTAAGAATGAAGAATTCATAATGTCATTCCGAACTCGTTTCGGAATCTTTTAATTGAATGCTCAACTTAGAATTAAAAATGAATAATTAAGAATGTCCAATGACAAATGACTAATGACCAATTCAGCCACGAATTTCACGAATTAACACGAATCTTTGCGTCTCTTTGCGAAATTTCTTTGCGTTCTCTGCGGTTAAATAATTAAAAATGACAAATGACTAATGACCAACCCCCAATCCCCAATTCCCCATCCCCAATTAAACCACAGATAACACAGATTATCACAAAGGATTATAATGACTAATGACTAATGACCAATGACAAATGACCAACCTCCAATCCCCAACCCCCAATTATTATCGTCATGCTGAACTTGTTTCAGCATCTACTTGTTTCAGCATCTATTTTTAAGATTATGAAATAAATACACGGAATAAATTAAGTGTAACGAATTAAAAACCCCCT
>CAKZLD010000209.1 GCA_937125135.1 uncultured Ignavibacterium sp. | reverse complement strand
TAATTTCAACTTTATTCATTACAAAAATATCATCTTGAAATAAAGAATTAAAAATTAAAAATGAAGAATTAAGAATGACCAATGACTAATGACAAATGACCAATTAAACCACAGATAACACAGATTATCTCAAAAGATTATAATGACCGAATGACAATGAAGAATTTAAAATGAATAATTTCAAATGACTAATGACCAATGACCAATGACCAACCCCCAATCCCCTAATTAAACCACAGATAACACAGATTATCACAAAGGATTCAAATAAACAATGAACAATTAAAAATTAACAATTAAAAATGTCCATTGTCCAATGTACGAATACTTCAACAGCTTTCAATTATTCCAATGAATGAGTCCACTTTCAAACAAGCACCACCTACCAATGCTCCGTCAATGTCGGGTTGAGAAAGTAAATCTTTTGCATTGTCAGGTTTTACACTACCACCATATTGAATAATTAATTCATCAGCAAGTTGAATTCCGTAAGCAGTACGCAGTAGATTTCTTATAAATGCATGCACTTCCTGAGCTTGTTCAGGAGTAGCATTTCTTCCTGTACCTATTGCCCAGACGGGTTCATAAGCTATAATTATTTTTTGAATTTCCTCGGCGGTAATATCTCTGAGACCTTGCTCAATCTGATTCTTAACAATTTCGTACGTTACTCCTCTTTCCCTTTCATCAAGTGTTTCTCCTACGCAGAAGATAACCAGAAGATCATTTTTCAGAGCCTGCTTTATTTTTTTATTTATCAGTTCATCCGATTCATTGAAAATGGTTCTTCTTTCGGAATGCCCTAAAATTACATATTCACATCCAGCAGATTTAATCATATCAGCAGAAGTTTCACCTGTGAATGCTCCGCTGTCTTCAAAATAAATATTCTGAGCTCCAAGTTTTATTGGAGAATCTTCGATAATTTTTTTTGCTTCTGATAGAGAAACGAAGTTGGGACAAATAATTATATCACAATTTCTTTCTTTTTTTACTACTTCGCTTTTTAATTGGTTAATGAAAGAAATAGATTGATGAAGATTGTAATTCATCTTCCAATTGCCAGCGATTACTTTTTTACGCATAAAAATTTCCCTTTTTATATTTATCAGAAAAATTTTTAGAACACGGATTTAACGGATGCAACTGATTAAAACAATTTTTAATCTCTTACATCCGCTAAATCAATATTCTATTTTTTTATTAAACTTTTTCACGGGTTGATGGATCAACGTATTTCGCTTTTGCAAGTAAATTATAAACAGCCGGAATTACAAACAAAGTAAATATAGTTGAAACGAACAAACCACCGATAGCAACAATTCCCAAAGGCATTCTGATTTCTTTTCCGGCATCTCCAATTCCAATTGCAAGCGGAAGCATTCCAAGAATAATTGCAATCGAAGTCATTATCTGTGGTTTTAACTTAGTCGGACATGCTTCAAGCAATGCATCTTTTGGAAGATAACCTTTCTCTCTTCGTAACTGATTTGTATAATCGAGAATTAAAATAGCATTATTAACTACAATTCCGATTAGCATTATTATAGCCATCAAAGATGTAACACTGAAATTTGTATTTGTAATGAACAACGCCAGAACAACGCCGAGTAATCCAAGTACAACCGTAACCATAATAATTATCGGTTGCCAGAAACTTTCGAGAATTGCAGCGAGCAACATATAAGTTAAAAGCACTGCGAGGAAGAATGCAAAAATCATATCCTGAATCATATCGTTCATCATTTTGACATTTCCGCCCCATTTGAAAGAATATCCTGCAGGTAAATTGAATGAAGCCCATTTCTTCTCAATTTCACTTGTAACATTTCCAAGCGGAACATTGGGAGAAGGAGCACCTGTGAACATTATTGAAGTGTATTTATCTCTATGAAGAATTTTTGTAAATCCAGTTGTGAATTTTACATCTGCAAGTTGTGCAAGTCTGAATGATCCTAACTGAGTAGCAATAGTAATATTTCCGATTTTTTCGGGAGAATTAACAGATTCATCATCAAGTGTTACGGTAATATCGTATTCATCACCCATTTCTCTATACTTTGCAGATTGAATACCTTCAATTGCAGCGCGAACTGCAAATGCAAGATCTGTAATAGTCAGATTTACTTCTGTAAGTTTTTCTCTTCTTGGATAAATTGTAATTTCAGGCTTTCCAGCTCGAGAACTATTGTCGAAGTTAATTAAACCGGGAATAGTTTTCATTTCATCAACAACTTGATCTTTAATAGATTCAAGTTGTTCTAAATCCTGTCCGAGTAAAAAGAATTGAATAGGAGCTTCCTGTCCGCCCATTCTCGAACCGTAATCAACCTTAATTTTAGCGTTGGGAATCTCTGTCAAATCATTTCTGAATTTTGTAATCATATCTGATATTTTTACATCTCTGTCTTTAACATCCACTAATTGAACCAAAATGTTTGCCATATTAGCACCCACATCAAGGTCGCTTAGTTTTCCAAGGTTTGTGAGGATATGTTTTACTTCTTTGTTCGATTTTAATTTAGTTTCAATTTCTCTGACAATATCTGCTGTTTCATCGAGGTTATAACCAGCAGGTAATTCAACAGTAACACTAATTTTTCCATCATCAGTTTGAGGAATGAATTCAAATCCCAATTTAGGTCCAAAAACAAAAACCACTATTAAGAAAAGAACTATGGAAGCGATGAATGTCAGGAAACTTCTCATTTTAGTTGATATCACTTTTTCGAGTAGATTTTTATAAAGCAAAGTTTGAGCAGCTTCAAACCTATCGAACCAACTTGCGAGTCTGCCTTTTCTATGTTCTTTTGATAGAACTAGAGAAGCCATCATTGGGGTTAGAGTGAATGACATTATCAAAGAGAATATTGTTGCAAAAACAGCAGCGAGAGCTAACTCACGCAGCCACAATCCAACCATTGATGACATATTCGCAATCGGAAGAAATACAACGATGTTTGTTAATGTGGAAGCGAGAACAGCAACTGTTACTTCGCTCGTTCCTTTATATGCAGCTTGTTTAATTGTATTTCCCATCGCTTTGTATCGAAAGATATTTTCTATCACCACAATTGAATTCGCTACAAGCACACCCACAGAAACCGATAGTCCCATCAACGTCATTATATTCAAAGATAAATCGAAAACCTGAAGTAAAAGAAATGTGGAAATGATAGACGTGGGCATTGACATTGCTACAACAAGAGTTGAGCGCCAGTCGTGTAAAAAGACCAGCAAAATAAATCCGGTGAGAATAACACCAAGATAAATATTACTCATCGTGTCTGATACGCTGCTTTTAACAAATTCAGAAGCATCATTAACAATTTCTAATTTTACACCTTCAGGAAGAGATTGTTGAATCTCTGGAATAATGTTATTAACTGCTTCCGCTACTTTTACGATATTACCTTCTGTGCTTTTAATAATTCCAAGTCGCACAACATTCTCATTTCGTCTGTTATTCTCATCAAAAAATGTTGCTCTCTGTCGGATATCTTTTCCACCATCAATTACATTTGCAAACTGACGAAGTTTTTTAGGTCCGAAAGCAGTTGGGATTTCTAATTCTTTAATTGCTTCCGTATTCTTAAACTGTCCATCTAATCTAACCGTATATTCCTGTGAACCAATCTGAAAATAACCACCGGGAATATCAAGATTGTGCAATCGTAGAATCTGACTTAACTGAGGCAATGAAATATTATTTTCAAACACTTCTTTGTTATCAAGTTGAATTCTTATTTCTCTTTCCTGCCCACCAACAATCTGAACATTAGCAACACCGTTGATTTGAGAGAATCTATCTTTAAGTGTTTTATCAGCAATTTCATACAACTGACGAGCATCAAGATTTCCACTCAATACTAAATCAACAACAGGAAACTGACGAATATCAATTTTTTGAATAATTGGCTTCTTTGCATCAGTTGGAAGCTCGTTTAGTATTGCATCAACTTTATCTTTCGTTTCCTGATTTGCAACATCCACATTTTTCCCAAGTTGAAATTCTATTATGATAATTGAAGCGCCATCTAAAGAATAAGATTCTATTCTCTCAATTCGGCTTATAGTTGAAATTGCATCTTCAATTTTTTTAGTAATGAGTGTTTCAATTTCTTTAGGACCTGCACCGGGATAAATTGTCTGAACAGTAACGTAAGGAATCTCAACATCTGGTTGCAGATTTAAGTTAAGACTGAAATATGCAATCAATCCGAAAATTAGAAATAGTGAAAGTCCTACAGTTGTTAAAACCGGACGATTTATAGATACTTTTGCTAAAAACATTTTCTGCCTCTTACTGAATTATTTTAACATTAGTACCGTTATCTAACTGAGCAGAACCTTTTACAACAAGCATATCACCTTCATTTAATCCGTTTGATACTTCGTAATACAAACCACTTTCTTTTCCATTAGTTATGTATCTTTTCTCTGCCTGATTATTTTTTACAACAAACACATAAAGTCCATTTTCATCTTTGTTGACAAGATTTCTTGGGATAATTATTGCCTTTGGATTTTCATAAGTCAAAATTTTGATTTCAGTAGTAACTCCGCTTTTAAGAATTCCACGCGGATTATCAAATTCAACTTCAACAAAGAAAGCTTGTTTCATCGGATCAATTGCCATTGAGATTTCAACTACTCTTCCGACGAATTTTTCTCCGGCAAATTCCGTAATTGCTTTCATCCCTTTTTTGAATTGACTAAGCTCTTTTTCAGACACCCAGATTTTACTGCGCATTTTGCTTATTTGTGATATTGTAAAAAGAGCAGCTTCATTTTTAACATTATCACCGGGATGTACTTTCACATCAACGATAACTCCATCAAACGGTGCTTCGATAAAAAGCATTTGCCTGACTGATTCGTAATTTCTTTTTGCAACAAGATATTGAGTTTCAATTGCATCAAAATTTGATTGAGATGTTTCGCCAGCTTGCAACAGTGCTTTCATCCTTTCGTAATTCTTTTTGAGATTTTCATAAGCTGTTTTAGCTTGCTCATATTGTGCAGCTGGATTATAAGTGTCGAATTCAACTACAACATCTCTCTCTTTTACATAAGCACCAACTGTAAAATTTATTTTTTCAATTTTCCCGCCTATCATTGCACCTTTTGTAGCTTCTTTGATGCCTGACAATTTGGAATAAAATGTCAGATATTTTTCAAAAGGTTGAAATTTAACTTCTTCAACTTTAACCGGTATTTCGTTTTCAGAAACCTGCTGTTCAGATTTATTTTCACCACCACAATTTGTTAGTAAAAATGCCGAGAGAATCATTACAACTAAAATTGTTTTATTCGATTTCATATAATTAAATCTCCTGTTTCTTTAAATTTTTTTAATCAATTTTATGACTGCTTAAATAATTTGGATTTGTCTTTCCTAAAAGTTGTTCGAGTTCAAACTTGTTTATCAAATAGCTGTGGACAGATTGAATATAATTTGTTCGTGCTTGTTTGAGAGCAATATCAGCATTTTGAATTTCAAGTTGATTACCAGTTCCTTCTTTATATCTTACCCTTGCAATTTCATAAGCTTTTTCTGCAACTTTGACATTTCTGCTTTGTGCATCAATCAAAGCTTTTATTCTTTTCATTTCATTTAATTTTGATTTGACCTGAGTTACAAGAAAATTTTTATACTGAGCTAACATTTCTTCTGTTTGTTTGAATACGACTGTAGATTGCTCAACACGATTCTTTGTGCGGTTACCTTTCCATAAATTAATAGAGAGTCCAACTCCAACTGCAAGCTGAGAATAGTTCTGAAATTTCCATTTATCAGAAGAGCCTGCATATGTATAATTTCCGAAAGCATAAATGTTTGGCCAATATTCCGAGACATCAAGCTGAATGAATTCTTCATCAACTTGTTTTTTCAGTTCAAGACTTTTTAATGCAAAATTTGATTGAAGAGCTTCAGAAATTAAATCAGATTCGTTCGGCAAAATTTCTTCCTTGTACTCAAAATCTCCAATAATATTAATCTCTTCCGATTGTGGAATACCAATCAGCAGTTTCAAACCATCTAAAGCAGATTTCAG
>CAKZLD010000208.1 GCA_937125135.1 uncultured Ignavibacterium sp. | reverse complement strand
AGTTCGCTGCAAAATCTGCTGACAGTGGATTCTCGAGTTTTCTTTACTTCTTGGCTTTACTGAGTTTGAGTTTAGCCATTTTGAACATTATGCCTTTCCCGGTTCTCGATGGCGGACATTTAGTAATGATTTTAATTGAAGGAATAATCAAAAGAGAAATTCCGCTAAAGGTCAAACTCGGAATTCAGAAAGTCGGAATGGCACTACTTCTTCTACTGATGGCATTTATTCTTTATAACGATATTCTTTCTTTGAAGTTGTGGTAGTAAAAAACTTAAAAAAATAACCAGATATTTTTATGTTCAAAGTTGTTTTAATAAAAGGCGATGGAATTGGTCCCGAAATTGCCGATGCAGTTGTACAGATTTTTGATGCAGCTAAAGTTCCAATTGAGTGGATTGAAAAAAAAGCCGGGCTAAATGCTATCGAAATTGCACCGAATGGAATTCCGGATGACACGCTCGAAGCAATCAAAACTTATCAGGTTGCTTTGAAAGGACCGACTACAACTCCGGTTGGCTCGGGGCATAAGTCTGTAAATGTTACTTTGAGAAAAGCTCTTGAATTATATGCTAATGTTCGACCTGCAAAATCTCTTCCCGGTGTTAGAACAAGATTCGATAATATAGATTTAATTATTATCCGTGAAAACATTGAAGACACTTATGGAGGAATTGAACATCATCAAACTGCGGATGTTGCTCAATGTTTGAAACTGATAACTCGTCCCGGTTCAATCCGTATTGCAAAATATGCTTTCGAGATGGCTAAGCTTTATAGAAGGAAAAAAGTTTTAGCAGTACATAAAGCCAACATCCATAAAATAACTGATGGTTTATTTTTAAAATGCTTTTATGAAGTTGCACAGGATTATCCTGAAATTCAATCATCTGATTTGATAGTGGATAATACGTGTATGCAACTCGTTACAAATCCTGAAAGATTTGATGTGTTAGTACTTCCTAATCTTTATGGAGATATAGTAAGTGATTTGTGTGCTGGTTTAGTTGGTGGATTAGGAGTTGCTCCCGGCGGAAACATCGGAGATTCAGTTGCAATTTTTGAAGCGGTTCACGGCTCTGCTCCTGATATCGCTGGTCAGGGAATTGCTAATCCAACTGCTCTTCTACTTTCGTCTTTTCAAATGCTTCAACATATCGGACTCCATAAAACGAAACAAAGAATTGAAAATGCTTTGATTCAAACTTTGAAAGATGGAATTAAAACTCGTGACTTAGGTGGCTCTGCAAACACTCAAGATTTTGTTCTGGGAATTGTTAAGAATTTAGAATCACCTTCTGAAGATGAATTCATTGAACCTCAACCACTTAGAATTAAAAGTGAATTATTAAAAACTCATAAAGATGTTGTTGAAGACTGTCACGGAGTTGATATTTTTGTTGAGAATCCAACTGGTGTTCCCCAAATGCCTGAACAAGTTGGTAAATTAAAATTGAAAATGATTTCCAATCGAGGGACAAAAGTGTATCCCGGTCCCAAACCAGATATCTGGCTTGTTGATCATCATAGATGCAGATATGTAGCAGTGGATGAGAATGATAATTATATTAACATTGGTGATGATGAGATTTTCAATCTTATTCGTGAAGTTTCTGTATTTGGAATTAAATGGATGCACATCGAAAAATTACAGCTATTTGATAATGAACTTGGCTATTCAAAAGCACAAGGAGAATAAATTCAAAGGAGTTTATAATATGAAAAAACTTTTTGTTGTTGTTCCACTATTATTACTTTTAATCAGCTGCGGAAAAAAAGAGGAAAATCTTGAAGCATTTAGTGCTGAGACTTTCGCTTACGATTTGGGTAATACCTGGGAAGTGAATGCAACCGCGCGAGTCAAGGGTGTTTTACCAATGAAAGATAAAGAGACAGATGAATATTTATATAATTTGTCTTTAGTTATTGATTTAATAAAACCAGATGGCACTGAAGAAAAAGCAAAATTTTCTTATGCACATTCACAAAAAAGTAATGAAAAACTCAGAGACATTGGTTTGGAAGCTCAATTTGAACTTGATTCCACTTACAAGGAAGGAAACTATAAAATTATCTTCACAGTTACTGACGCTCACTCCAAGAAAAGTGCTGCAATTGAGAAAGAACTTATTCTCTCAAAATAAAATAATCTGAAAAGTATTCGGGTGGGATTAATTTCCTGCCCTGATATCCTTCGTTAATATCGTGATAATACAAAATATCTTCTTCATCACTTCGCCAACATAAATAAACTTCTTTGTTATCTATAATTGAAGGGAAGTCAATTAATCCGACAGAAAAATTTGGATCTTTGAAAAAACAACCTATCTCTTCTAACTCACGAAGGAAAGAGTTTAATCTGTTCACAAGTTTAACAAATCGAGGATCGCTTTCAGACTCTCCATCAATCTCTTCTGCAAGTAATTTTATTTCTTTAGCTGTTAGCAAAATATCCGAGACAATCTTTTTAACAAGAGGTAAAGTTCTTTTTGCTTCAGCTGGTTTAAAATATTTTATTTCTGTATTCATCTTTTTCATAAAAATTAAATGAAATGAGAATAAAAAAAGTTCAAAATCTGATTGAACGATAATCTATATTTGTTGAAAATATCTAACAAAAATAATGGAACATCTATGGATAAAAAGACAACAATAAATGAAAAAATTTCTTCGTCATTAAACTACGAAGAATTTAAGGTTCACTCAGAGCAAATTGTAGCTTCATTTCAAATGAAAGAATTAAATGAAGATGAAAAAAATCTTCTTGAATACAGGAAACTGAATCTTGCACGAGTGAGTCGAGTTGAAAAGACTTATTTCCCTTCTGAAGAAATAAAAAATGTAATTACAAGTTCTGAAAGACAAATCTGGCTTGTTATCACTGAAGATTGGTGTGGTGATTCTGCACAGAATCTTCCAGCTATAGCTAAAATTGCTTCTTTAAATAATAAAATCGAATTAAAAATTGTTTTACGAGATTCAAATCTGGATTTGATGGATATGTATCTGACCGATGGAAAAAGAAGCATCCCAAAGTTAATTGCATTCGATGAACAACTAAATGAAATTTTTATCTGGGGTCCACGACCTAAAAAAGCACAGGAATATTTCGATAACTTAAAAGAGCAAGGTTTAGCTAAAGAGGATATTATAAAGGAAATTCACTCTTGGTATGCTAAAGACAAATGCCAGTCTTTAGAAAATGAATTTATTGAATTGCTCAGGATATAAGAATCTGTAAAAAATATGGGCTAAATAATTTTTTGAATATTCATTAGTTTGCATTAGGAAAATTAAGTTCATATAAATATCATAATTTCAAGGTAACTTTATGAAAAAATCATTACTCAATTACTCACTAATTCTTTTTTCCTTTTTATCCTCTTTTAGTTTTTCTCAAAATTCGACTGTTCAGCAAGTAATTAATTCTGTTAATCAGGATTCATTAATTTACTTTGTCAGAGAACTTTCGGGAAACGTACCAACAGTAGTTAATGGACAAAATGTTACGATAGTTTCCCGACATAAAAACAATGCTGCAAATGAACTTGCCAAAGATTATATAAAACAAAAGTTACAGCAATATGGTCTGAATGTTACTATTCAGAATTTTAGTTCTACTGGTAACAACGTACTCGGGACAAAATTAGGAACAACATATCCTAATAGAAAATTTATCATTTGTGCACATTATGATGATATGCCATCGGGTTCAATTGCTCCCGGTGCAGATGATAACGCAAGCGGAACTGCCGCAGTAATTGAAGCTGCAAGAGTTTTATCACAATATTCTTTCCCATACACTTTAATTTTTGCTCTCTGGGATGAAGAAGAGCAAGGATTAGTCGGCGCTACTTATTATGCAACTCAGGCACGAAATGCTAATGATTCGATTTTGGGAGTTATAAATATGGATATGATTGCTTATGATACCAATAACGATGGTAAAGCTGAAATTCATAATCGTGCTGTTGCAAACTCAGTTGAACTATATCAGAAAATGGTTGAAGTTAATTCAACCTACGGAATTAATCTAAGTATCATCAATAAAAATCCCGGAAGCACTTATAGCGATCATGCGGCTTTCTGGTCAAAAAATTACGGTGCGATTCTTCTGATTGAAGATAATAATGATTTTAACGCTTATTATCATACTGTTAATGATCTAGTTCAATACTTTAATGTTCCATACTTTGTTAAATCTGCAAAACTTGCAATAGGAACATTTATTACTTTGGCAATGAATCTTAATATGCAGATCGAACATCAGCCAATTTCATCAACAAGCATTTCAGCTCCTATTCAAACTACTGCTCATATAAATACTGGATTTCAGATTGGTTCAGGAATAACAGCTCCACGACTTTATTACAGAACTAAAACCAGTTCCGGAAATTTCTCGGATTTTATTTCAGTAATCGGAACAAATTCCTCTGGGAACAATTATTCATTTACAATTCCACAAATTCCATTAGGAACGATAGTACAGTATTACATTGCTGCACAGGATGTAAATTCAAATTTGGTTGTTACATTACCACAAGGAGGCAGTGGATATAATCCACCTGGAAATATTCCACCTGCTAATCTCTTTCAGTTTTTCGTAGCAGAGAAAAGTTTGGCTATAAATGATAATGCAAGTAATTTAAACAATTGGACGTCAAGCGGTCAATGGGCAACAACTACTACAAAATTTGTTTCTGCTCCATCTTCTTTCACAGATTCTCCTTCAGGAAATTATGCAAGTAATACTACTGCAACTTTAACTTTTAATGGCAATGTT
>CAKZLD010000207.1 GCA_937125135.1 uncultured Ignavibacterium sp. | reverse complement strand
TTGAAGTTTCCACAATTATCAATCCAATAACTGATTATAAAGATTTAGAAAATCCTTCAGTTGTGAAAGTTGTATTTGATTACGAAAATTTTGCTTTGTATTTCTCCCGCTCAAAAATTCCTTTTATAAGAGATTCAAAAACTCTGAAACAAGATATCGCCTCAGGTTTATTTTATAAGCATGTAGGACTTTATGCTTATAGAAAAAATGCACTACTGAGATTCACATCATTTGCACAAACAGAATTAGAAAAGGTTGAAAAACTCGAGCAGCTTAGAATGCTTGAGATGGGAATGAAAATAAAAGTTGTGCAAACCGATTATCCGTCAATCTCAATTGATACACTTGAAGACTTAAAGCAGGCGAGAAGATTATATAATAAAATTAAAAATTCAACATGAAAGAATTAAAAAGAATCAAACTTGCTCAAATCCCAACTCCAATTGAGATATACGAATTTGAAGATAAAAAATTTTTAATGAAACGTGACGATCTAACAGGTTGTGAACTCTCAGGAAACAAAGTGAGAAAACTTGAATATCTATTATTCGATGCAAAAAGAAAAAAGGCAGATATAATTTTCACTTGCGGAGGAGAGCAATCAAATCACGCAAGAGCTGTAACAATTGCCGCAAAAAAAATCGGACTGGCGACTAAACTTTTTCTTTGGGGAAGTAAAAAATCAAACCCAAGCGGAAATCTTTTTCTTAACGTAATCAACAATTCTGAAATCGAGTATTTGAATAAAGGTGATTACAGCAATGTAAATCAAATAATGACTGATGAAGCAATTAAGCTGAAGAAAAGAAAAAACTTAAATGCTTATGTCATTCCTGAAGGTGGTTCAAACGTAATTGGGGTTTATGGTTACTTTAATTTTATCGAAGAATTAAAAAATCAGATAGACCTAAAAAGATTAGATGGAATCGTCGTTGCAGCGGGAAGCGGAGGTACTGCTGCTGGAATTTTGTCCGCTATTTCTCATCTGAAAATCAAAACTAAAGTTATTGTTGTTAATGTTCTTTACGATTCTGAAACTATCACAAAGAAAATTACTACCCTTTCAGATGCTTTCATTCGTGAATATAAAATAGAAGCAGAACTGTTGAAAGAAAATCTGATTATTCTTGATGGTTACTCAAATGAAGGTTATAAGAATATTTCTCATGATAAAATTAAGTTAATCAGAAAGTTTGTTTCTGAGACTGGAATACTTTTCGATCCTGCTTATACTGGTAAAGCTTTTTATGCTTATTATCATAATTACCTGAATAAAAATCTTGGAATGAAATATTTATTTGTTCATACAGGTGGATTATTTGGAATTTTCGGAAGGGAAAAAGAATATCTTTCTGAAAAATGATTCTTTCAATAACATAAATTTTTCAGTAATTTTAAGAAAACAAAACGAGTTCATTTATGGAATGTATTTTTTGTGACATCATAAAAAGAGAAGCTCCTTCAGAAATTGTTTATGAAGATGAGGATATTATAGCATTTCTGGATATTAATCCCATCAACTATGGTCATCTGTTGGTTCTTACAAAACTACATTTCGATAATTTCCTCACTGTACCTAAAGATTTACTTCATAAACTAATTTCTAAAGTTCAATTTCTTGCCGGCATTGTTAAAAGGTCAACAAACGCCGATGGATTTAATACTATGTCGAATAATGGAACTGCTGCTGGACAGAGAATTTTTCATTTTCATTTTCACATTATCCCAAGATTTGAAAACGACTTCAAATTTAATTTGATATCGAAATCATACGACGATAATCATCTAAAAAATATTTCATCCAAAATGAAAGAATTCATAGAAAAATATCAGGGACAATTTGATGGATAAAAAAATAAGAGTAATAGTTGCCAAAGCCGGTTTAGACGGACATGACAGAGGTGCTAAAGTAATAGCAGCTGCTCTTAGAGATGCAGGAATGGAAGTTATCTATACTGGTTTGCGACAAACTCCTGAAATGATTGTTGAAGCAGCAATTCAGGAAGATGTGGATGTAATTGGTGTAAGCATTTTGTCCGGTGCACATATGACTATTTTTCCTAAAATAGTTAATCTCTTAAAAGAGCGTGGAGTAAATGATATTCTTGTAACCGGTGGAGGAATTATTTCAGATAAAGACATTGAAAAATTAAAGTCGCTTGGAGTAGGAGAAATTTTTACTCCTGGTACCTCTACAGAACTAATTGTAGATTACATAAAAAATTGGGTCAAATCAAATCCTAGAAAATAAAAAGAAAGAAAAATGAAAAAATGTTTACTTTATTTGATGCTTTTTGTTTCGTCTGTTTATGCTCAAACTTTGGTTCAGACTGTAAATCTCCCATCAGGAACATTTTATAACTTTGCTTACGGGTTGGTTTATGCAAACGGAAATTACTGGCTTTCATCTGAATCTTCTACGGCAGGTTTGGGAATACTTTATGCAGTTAATTCTCAAGGACAACAAGTTCAGCAATTGAACATCAATTATCCTTCTATCAGAGCTTCACAAGGGCTTGCTTTTGATGGTACTAATTTCTGGTATGTTGAAAGAAAAACTGCAAGAACCGATTTATTCAAAGTAAGTCCGACAGGAGTTGTACTTGATTCTATTCTTTCTACAAATCTTTTTGGTTCAAGTTTTTATTTTGGCGGTGCTGCCTGGGATGGAACAGGATTATGGGTTTCTGTTTACTCTCCCGATTCAAGAGTTGGATTGTACAAAATAAATACTACAACAAAACAGATTGTTGATTCAATTGCTACCCGATTAACTTTCCCTGCTCAATTGCAACCTCAGGGAATTGCAGTTAAAGGTGACACTTTATTCTGGGTCAATGATGGATTTCAGGGAGTTGACAAAATTTATGCGGTTAAAATTTCTACTAAAGATACTTTGTTTTCTTTCAATCCACCAGAAATTCCGGGAACTCGTCAAAATCCCCGAGGATTGGCTTGGGATGGAACTCACTTCTGGCTTTTAGCTGAACCGGTTGGTGCTTCATCGGGAAGACAATTATTCAAGTATGATTTGTCTGGCTCTGGAACACCAGGCATAACTATCATTACTACTTCACTTAATTTTGGCAACATTGTAATTGGTAATTCATCTCAGCTTAACATTTTAATTCGAAATTATGGAACTGCAAATCTTCGTATTGACTCTGCTAAGATTAGCAATTCTGTTTTTACTTTAACTACATCTCTTCCAAGAACTATTGCACCGGGTAATACTGATACATTCAAAGTTGCTTTTACTCCAACAGCTAATCAGGTCTATCAGGATTCGATAATGTTTTATCACAATGATGTAAACTTTACATATTCCAGAACATTGTTAAATGGAACAGGAGTTTACGGTGCTGCTCATATTTTATTTGATCCTGTAACAATTAATTTTGGTCAAAAGAGAGTTAATTCAACATCTTA
>CAKZLD010000206.1 GCA_937125135.1 uncultured Ignavibacterium sp. | reverse complement strand
ATAATTCAGATATGGAACTTTAAATTTACCCTTGATTTTAAGTAATACATTTTAAAGATTACAATAAATTAAAATACTAATTAGGAAAATTCTATGATTAAAAGAGCATTTTTCTTAGTGCTGATTTTATTATCAATTTCAAATCTTAATGCACAAACAGTCATTGCAAAGTATGCTGGTGAATTTATGGCATTGGGAGTCGGAGGTAGAGCTATAGGAATGGGTGGAGCATTTACCGGAATAGCCAATGATGTTACTGCCGGTTATTATAATCCTGCGGGTTTAGCAAATCTGAATTATCCACAGATTGCTTTGATGCACGCAGAACAATTTGGCTCTCTTGTTAATTATGACTATGGAGCAGTTGCTATTCCTTATGATACTGATATGAGTTTTGGAATTAGTGCATTCCGAATTGGAATTGATGGAATTCACGATACGAGAAAAGCTCTTTATGATGCAAATGGAGATGGAATAATTGATATCAGAGATGACAGATTAGATTATTCTAAAATTACTGAGTTTTCCAATCAGGATTGGGCTTTCTATTTAACTTTTGCAAAAAGATATTCTGAAAATTTTTATTGGGGTGTAAATGCTAAAATTATCAGAAGAAGTATAGCTGAAGAAAGTGCTACGGGGATTGGATTTGATGTTGGAGCATTTTACTCGCCAATTGAAAATCTTTTCTTAGGTGCTAATTTACAAGATGTTACCACAACATTAATTGCCTGGAGCACTGGTAGAAATGAATTAGTTTCCCCAACTTTGAAAATCGGTAGCTCATATTTATTAACCGAATTTCTTGGCGGTTACATAATGCCCGCTTTAGATTTTGATATACGATTTGAAAACAGAAGGTTTGCTTCTCAGTTCAATCTGGGTCCAGTTAGTTTTGATATGCACGCTGGATTAGAATATTCTTTTAGAAATCTTATTTATGTTCGTGGCGGATATAATGATGTCAAGCAATTTACAATTGGCGCCGGTGTAAAGCTTCCTAAGTTAAATATTGATTACTCCTTTGCAAGATTCAGTCAATCCGAGATTGAAAGATTACCAGATTCACACCGAATTTCAATTATACTAACTTTGGAAGAGCCAAGATTTTTACGAAAAGGTTTATAATTAACAAGACGGAATAAATGATTCCTTTGCTAAAAGACTTTTATTGATTTATTTTTGCTCGAAAATTTTTAACTAAATAATAAAGGAAATTATGGGAAAAGGCGATAAAAGGACTAAAAGAGGGAAAATATTTGCTGGCTCTTTTGGTAATTCAAGACCAAAAAACAAAAAGAAAAATAAGACATCAGTAAAACCGCAAACGGAAAAAGCACAGAGTTAATTTTATTTCCCCCTCTCTATTGAACCTTCAGAGTTATAATTAGCTCTGGAGGTTTTTTTATTCTATCAAAAATCTTAAAAGTATGTATCCAAAGTTTATTTGAAATGCTACTAATGTAACTCCGCTGATTAAATCGAACTTTTTAGTTTTATCTAATTTTTCCTTATCCCTAGTAGATAAGTAATCATCAAAATATTTATCAGCTTTAATCTTGTAGTAAGCAGTTATTCCTCCAAGGAGAATGGCACTGCCAGTTAAAATTTTGAACAAATGAGTATCAATAAATTTTTCTTTCTTTTCGGGATTTGGCAATTGTAAAGCAAAATTATTGTACGCAGAATCTGACATAAAATATTTTTTTTGAGACTGAAAACTTTGTTGATTTCCAAAAGCATCTGATTGATTGTTGTAGTTTCTGAAATAGAAATTCAATTCAATCTTATCACAATTTTTTATTTCAATTGTATCGAAGAATGTTTTTGAATTCCAACGGTCACTTACTTCATCAGCAACTATGATATAAATTCCTTGTTCAAGCTCTGCTTGATAAATTCCGTTTTCAGAAACGAGAGAATCATTTATAAAAATATTCACTAATTCAAAATCACTTATTATTATTAAAGTGGATTTACAGTCCTGCGCAGATAAATGAGTAATAAGAAAAAGAATCAACAAAAATAATTTATTGAAATTCATACGCCTCCAGAACTCCATCATCATAACCAATGAAAAGTTTTTTATCAATAAGAACTGGAGATAACTTGGCTCTTCCTTCGAGTTCAATTTTTTTAACAACCTCACCAGTAGTTTTTTCCAAAATCCAATAAGCTTTGAATGAGTCTGGTACAATCAGTTTGTTTGAACTAATCACAGGTGTGGAATTAAAAGAGCCTTTGAAGTTTTTTGACCATAAAATTTTTCCACTCAACTTTTCAATACAATAAAAATCTCCTCTAAGATTTCCAACATAAATATTATCCAAGTCAGTTGACGGATTCATCAATATTTTTGAACTGGTTTTTGTCTTGAAAATCAATTCAAGATTTTTTGGATTAAGAGAGAATAAAAACCCTTCATCATCTCCGAAATAAATAGCTTCTTTTTCAAAGGTAATTCCCGAAGAAATATTCGATGAGATTTTTTTTCTTAATAAAATTTTACCTGATGTTTTATCAATTTTGATTATCTCACCTGCTTCATTTCCAATTATAATTTCATTACCAAGTAATGCAGGAACGCAGCTAATATTTCTGTTTGTTTCTGTTCTCCAGATTAGTTTCATTTCGAAAGAATACTTATAAATTGTTCCATCTTCCGCGGTGAGATAAACTGCATCTTCGTCGTACATTAATTGATTTACTATTCTGTCTTCAATTTCAATAATGTAAACTTCTTTACCGGAATAAAAATCATAAACAATAAATTCCGTGAGTTTTTTTTCTTTTTTTACCAAAGGAAAATAAACTCTGAAATTTGTAAGTAATGGTGATGAATAAACAGCTCCTTTCGTTTTTATTACTCCGAGTTGCTTGCCTGTATTCATATTAAAGGAATATACTCGCCCAGATAATTCACCAACAAATATTATCGAATCGTAAACCACTACAGAGGAGTTATTAAATCCGCCATAAGTATTCGCTCGCCATAAAAATTTCAAACTATCAGAAAGTGTTACGGGATAATAGAAACTTCTATGACTTGTAGTTCCAAAAACAGGATGAAGATTTTCAGGTAGTTTAACATTCAATTTTATTAGAGATGCTGAGCAAGCAGAGACAATCAAAAGAATTATTATGTAAAAAAACTTTTTCAAAAATCCCATCCAAAGAAAAATTGGTAAAACAAACCTGGTTGAAGTTTTGTAAAATCTTTTTCAATCTTTTTACCGATATCATATCGTAGAATCAAAACATTCCAAAGATTAAATCTTAAACCGAATCCGACACTTCCATATGTTGTCTTATATTTTTTATCCCACGCACTTCCAACATCAAAAAAGGTTGCTGCGCGTATTCCATTAAATCCCAAATTCAGAATAGGAAATTTTATAAGTAATTCATCAACTAATGGAAATCTCAATTCAAGAGAAGAAAGCCACATTTTTTCACCGCGAATTGACCAACGATTCCAACCACGTAAATCCCAACTTCCTCCCATAAAATATCTTCTAGCATCTTTTCCGTCATTATAAAAAATTGCTGCTCTGAAAGCTAATGCTGTACGCAAGTCTAATCTGATGTATTGACGATAATCTGCAATCAGGCTGTAGTAATTAACATTGCTATATTTAATATCAGTTGTATAACCCATTAACAATAACCAACGCGTTCCATCTACGGGTCCGGAGTTTATCCAAAGTGAGTTATCATGAACAAGTGAAATTGAATTGCTAAGAATGAAAGCTTTCCTCTCCGAAATTCCTTCGACAACTTCGCGTTCTGTATCAGCTATTGAGGTTGAAGCTTCTATTCGATGGAATTTGGAGAGAGGATAACTCATCAAAAATACTCCTCCATAACTTTTCTCATAAAAATAAGTATCGGATTCTCTGATATCGTATCTTCGTCCGTTGAAATGAAAAATACCATACCCATAATTTACTCTCTTGGCAAGATTGATTCTTGTTAATGATATATTGAAGCTCTTCAAAAAGTCACTTTGAACTTCAGCAGTGTTGTATAATAAAATATAATATTGATCATTTGCTAACAAATCGCTTATGGTTAGAATTCCGCCGCCACGAGTTCCATAAACAGGATCAGTAGCAACAACACTTTGGGCATAATCTAAAGAATATTCTTTTTCATATTCTAACTTTTTGAATTCTCCTCTTTCTGTAATTAAATCCGCAAACCATTTACCTTTAACAGAGTTAGTTTCCATTTGAAATGATTTCTCTAATTCAAAATCAGTCGGAATTTTCTTTTGATAAATCTGAAAGGAAAAATTCTGAAATCCAGTAAATATCAATGTTGAATCATTTATAAATCTCGGATCAAAAGCACTGGTATAAAATTCTGAAAGTTGATAAATCTTTTTATCGAATCTTCCATTGAAAATATTTTGCTTCCAAATGTTTCGGACTGTATCTAAGTCCGAAGTAAAAACCAAAAATTTTTCTGAAGGTGAAAGAATCGGATTATAAAAGTTTGCATTTGCATAAATGATATATCTTATTTCACGAGAATTTAAATTAATAGTGAAGAGATTGTATTTCCCCTTGTATTTTCCAGCAGTTCTGTCAGAAGAAAAGATTATACTTTCTTCATTAGATAAACCGAAACATGGATCGCGATCATCATAATAATCATTTGTTATTCTAATCAAAGAATCTGCTTCAATGGAATAGACAAACAAATCACTGTAACCTTTATTATCAATTGCCTGGAAAACTATCTTATCACCGTTTTTGGAAAACTTTGGAGAAGTAATAGAGATAAGATTATCCCGCTGGAAAGTTTTTTCAATCATATTTGAATGAACATTAAGAAAATGAATTACATCTGTTGCTCCAGACTTTGAAACAAATGTAAGTAAACCATTTTTACTTATATCAATTGAAGATTGGAATAAATGAAATGATTCAAGTTCATCAGTTTTCTCTCCTTGTAGAATTCTTTTTACTTCTGGTAAATCATTTTCATTTTTATTAATTGTCAATTTAAAGATAGAAGAATAGCCATCTCTATTGCCGTTGAAATAAATAAAGCTACTATCACCTTTTTGAAAATGAACCGGTGAAAAGTTAAATCCAAAATTAGTTAGTTTTTTTGCTCCAACTTCTTGTGGTTTTTTATTTGCAAGAAGCGGATAATAATTTTTTTTCAAATCATATTTCCACTCTAAATCAATTTGTTCAATTGATTGACCAAGAGTATGCTCCAAAACATCATCAAATTTTGTAAACATCCAAAAGTTTTCAAGTATCTGAGGAATTTTGTCAGCCCCATATTTTCTATCAACAAATTCAAGGAAATTCTGACCGGCTTTATACATAATGTAAGTGCCGTAAATTTTTGAAAAGTCTTTGATACCATTGAAGTAATTATTTATCACAGCATCTCGCATCACCATTTCTGCCTGAGCATCAACTTCAGTAGAAAGATATTCAGCTAATCCTTCAACAAACCATAAAGGTGGCATTACATCAGTAGGCAGGCGATGGTCTCTCATAACTCTGAATATTTTGTTTGTCATAAAAACGTGAACAAGTTCGTGACGAATTACATGTCTGAATTCACTCAATGAACCATTTGAAGGAATTACAACTCTGCCTTTCAGAAATTCAAAAAAACCACCAACTCCTTCTGGAATAAGCCCCGGAGTGATATTCGTTTGTTGAAAATGAAGCGAAGTATTATAAAAGATAAGAGGAATTTTTCGGGTAACAACATGATTTAATTTAACTTTGAGTTCTTCATAAGCATCTTCAGCAATGGCAGCTCCAATTTCTGCAATCTTCTCAACATCACCATAATAATAAATATTAAAATGGTCTGTTTGGATAACTTTCCAGTCAAAATCTTCATACTGCACTTTGTTCCTTCCAAAAAAATAATATTGGCTATAAAGCTCGGAGTTTATAAAAAAGAAGAACAGAAGCAGTTGAAGAAGTAATAAATTGAATTTACGAATCACCAAGTTTCTGATAATTTGTTTTTAAGTAAATGGATAAAATCTATTTCACTTGGATCATATTTTCTAATAATTGCAAGATAATAACTAACCCAATCAGACAGATAGACTAAATCCATTAATCTCATTTTAAAATTTTTCTCAGAACTTTTTAGGGTAATAATTTCGACATCATAAGATGAAATCATCTCAGAAATGATTTGAAAACGCTTTTTGATTTGTGGATGAATTTCTTCATCTGTTAAGAAGATTACTTTCGCATTGAGATTTTTCTGCTTATGAGATTCCCATCCAATTATTTCATTGTGATTCATTTCAGGAAGCTCGTTGTGAAAAGAGTGCAGTTTAGAATTCTCATTAAACTGAGCTTTTAATCTCATTCCTACTGCATTATTGAAGTCACTGACAGAATAGATTATTGGAATAAATCCAATCAAACTTGTAGCTAATTCTAATGCATAATTTTTTTCCGTTGAGAACTCCTTTGCTCTTTCCTTCCACAAATTGATTATTGAATTAACTTCTTCATCCTGATTTTGAATTAAGCCAATTTTTTCAAACAACTTTAGTAAAGAAAAGAAACTCAATCCCAATGCAAATCTCGGCTGAAATCCATCCTGCAATTGAATAAAGGGTAAATTATTTTCTTCAGCTAACTTTTTCAGTTTACCACCAGTAGATATGCAAACAATTTTGCAATCATTTTTTAGTGCATCATTAAAAGCTGATAAAGTTTCTTCAGTATTACCAGAATAGGAAGAACAAATAACAAGCGTGTTTTCATCCGCAAATGGAGGTAAATGATAATTTCTATTTACGTAAATCGGTAGCTTCAATTCATCTTTGAGAAAATTTTTCAATAAGTCCGCACTGATCGCCGAGCCACCAAGTCCAGTGATTATAATTTTTTCAATATCATCAGAAATGAAGTTAAGTTCAGGTAATTGATTTGAAACAGCATATTCAATTTGCTTGTAATAATTTCTTAAAACTTCAAATTGATTTTGTGTATCGTATTTTGAAATAAAATCTTTGATAGATAGCATAATTCATCAAATAATATTTCTGGTTCTTGAAATATTATTTTCTTCAAAGAATTTCAGTATTCGTTGTTGAATTTCTTTTTCAGTTTTCATCTGTAAACATTCTTCAGCCATTGCTTTAGCTTTTTTATAGGAAAATGAATTGATAATTCTTTTTGCATAAAGAATTGTTGCAGGAGACATACTTATCGAATCCAATCCTAATCCAACTAAAATTGGAATTGCCAAAGTATCTGCTGCCATCTCTCCACATAGACTAACTGGAGTATCGAACTCTTTTGCTCCTTGAACAATATAGTGAATTGTTCTGAGAACAACTGGACTAAATTCCTGATACAAATCTGCTACAAGGTCATTGCCTCTGTCAACCGCCATTAAGTATTGAATTAAATCATTAGTACCAATACTGAAAAAGTCAACTTCACTTGCAAAATCTTTGGACATAACTGCAGTTGAAGGAACTTCAACCATAATTCCTATTTTCATTTTCGAGTCAAAATGTATTTTATCTTTTCGTAATTCTTTCTTGCATTCCTCAATAATTTTTTTTGTCTCCCAAAGCTCATCGAGAGTTGAAACCATCGGAATCATAAACTTAATATTCTTATGAACACTTGCTCGAAGGACTGCTCTGATTTGTTCTTTGAATAGGTTTTGATTATCCAGCAGAAATCTTATACCTCTTAAACCCAAAAACGGATTTGGTTCTTTATAATCCTGAAATTTAAATTTATCTCCTCCTACATCGAAAGCCCTGATTGTACAAATAAGAGGATAAACTCTTGAAGCAAGTTTTGAATAAATTAACGCTTGCTCATCTTCACTTGGAAATCCTCCTATCTCATCCAGCAGCTGCTCTGATCTATAAAGTCCTATTCCACTTGCGCCAGCAGATATAACCAAATCTATTTCACCTGTAACATCCACATTAGCTTCAACATTTATTTTCTTCCCGTCAGTTGTAATGGCATCTTTATCTTTAAATTCTTCTAATCCCTTTTGAAGTTCAATTAGTTTCTTTTGTTTTTCAGAATAGAAATTAATTTGTTCTTCAGTTGGATTATAAAAAACATAACCGTGAAAGCCGTCAACAATTACAAGTTCACCATCTTTTATAATTTGAGTGGCATTATGAGTTCCGACAACTGCAGGAATGTTAAAAGATCTAGATATTATAGCTGCATGAGATGTTAATCCGCCGTGATCTGTTACAAAACCTTTTGTTTCGTGTTTCGTAAAAAGCAATGTATCTGCCGGAGTAAGTGATTCACTAATTACAATAACATCTTTTTCAATTTTTGATTGCCACCTTTTTTTCTGAAGATTACGAATAATTCTGTTTTTAATATCCTCAATATCCTGAGCACGCTCCTTCATATAATATTCTGAAGATTGCACCATAATTTGCTGATATTTTGAAATTTCTGTAGCAACTATGTATTCCGGCTGAACTTTTTCTTCTTTAATTCTTTTTCGAATAGAACTAAGCAAAAACTCATCATCAAGAATCATTAAATGAGCTTCAAAAATGGCTGCCCTGATTTCATCCATTTTTTCTCTTGCGATATTGAAAATTTTATTTAATTCTTTTTTCGATAAAGCAAGTGCTTCTTCAAAATTTTTCAAAGCTTCCTCAATGTCGTCAATTGGGCTTTTAGAGATTTCTATCTTTTCTTTTGCGAAAAGATATGATTTACCGATGATGATGCCGGGTGCCGCAGCAATGCCGGCAATTTTATTATTGGCTTTTGAAATAATTTCTTTAAATGATTTCATTGCTCGTCAAATCCCCTTTCAAAATATGAGATAATTTCTTCAGCTGCCTGATTTTCATCTGAGCCATCAAATCGTAGAATAAGCTCTGAACCCATTTCAGCAGCAAGAGTCATTACACCGATAATACTTTTTCCGTTTATTTCCATTCCGTCTCTGTCAATATAAAAATCACATTTATACTTTGCAGCCATTTTTACAATGGTAGCTGCAGGTCTTGTATGAAGTCCGGCTTTATTAACAATTTTAACTTTCTTTTCAATCATTATTTATTTCTTTCAATAAGAGAATCTGCAAGCCAGTGAAAAAATGCAATTTCATTTTTATTAGAAAGTTTATTTATTGAACTCAAAGCCCTGTTCGTGAATTTTTTAATTTCTTTTCGAGCATCATCCAAAACACCTAATTCAAAAAAGATTTGTTTGAAATAATTTACTTCATTCGGATTTATTCCTTTGTTTTTAATCATTCGACTTAAATCTTTTTTGTATTGACCCTTTGCTTTTTCGAATGCTTTTATAAATAAAAATGTCTTTTTACCTGCTATCAAATCTCCACCAACTGTTTTTCCAAAATCTTTTTCTTCTCCGATAATATCGAGTAAATCGTCCTGTATTTGAAAAGCAATTCCAAGATTCAATCCATAATCAGATAATGCTTCGATATCAGATTTTTTTGCATCAGATAAAATTGCTCCAAGTTTGCAACACATCATTGCTAAAGCAGCAGTTTTTTTCTTGATCATAATTATGTACTCAGCCAAAGTAACATCTTGTCTCTTTTCAAAATCAGTATCGAGACTTTGCCCTTCACAAACTTCTATTAAACCTTTTGTAAATGATGAAACAGCCTCGCGGGCATTAACTCTACAATCTTTCAAAAGATATTCATATGCTATAGACAACAGACTATCTCCTGCAAGAATAGCAGTGTTCAAATCATATAGTTTGTGAAGAGTTTTTTTACCTCTTCTTAAATCGGCATTATCCATTATATCATCGTGAATCAATGTGAAATTGTGGAGCATTTCAACTGAAAGAGCTGCATTATAAACAGAATTCATATTACCATTTACTGCTTTAGCAGAGAAAAGAACCAAAATTGGTCTTAATCTTTTTCCACTATTACTTAAAATGTAATCTGAAGGTTTGTAAAGAGATTCTGGTTTTCTGTTCTTTAAAGCAGCAGCTAACTTTTTATTTACTTTGTTTCTCTCCCGCTCATAAAGTTGAGCAAAATTATTTTCTTGTTTATTCACGATAATCCTGATTTGAATTTATAATACTAAGCTTTTAACTTCAAAAGATGAAAAGTTTAATGCAAAATATCAAAAACATTAATAAAAATCATTTTTTCATAGAAAAGACATTATTTTAATTTTTAGTTTTCACTCTGATTGAGAATCAATTTCATTTTCACGTTTGATTTTCTAATCTCTAAAATTTAACTTTAGGATGAAAATAATTCGATTGAGGATAAAAAATGAATTCAATAAAATTTTTACGAAACATTCCAATTTTCTCCGACTTGAACGATAGCACATTAGATAAAATCTTTCAATCCGGATACATAAAAGCATATAATAAAAATGATATCATCTTAACTGAAGAAGAGTCCGGTAATTCAATGTTTTTCATTGTTGAAGGAAAGGTAAAAGTTTTAAGAAGTGATGAAGATAAAGAAATCATTATTTCATTATTAGGACCAGGAGATTTTTTCGGTGAAATGGCTATTTTAGATGGAATGGGTCGCTCTGCTACGGTTAGTGCAGTAGAAAACTCAAAACTTTTTATTCTTCAACGTAATGAATTTCTGGACTTACTTAATACTCATCCTGAAGTATCAATAAGTTTACTGAAAGAACTATCTATCAGATTAAGAAATGCAACCAATAAAATTAAAGCTCTGTCACTGAAAGACGCAGAAGGGAAAGTTGCCACAGTACTTATTCAACTTGCTGATGACATCGGTAAAATAAAACATGGTGTTGTTGAAATAGATAATCTACCCTTCCAACAAGAACTTGCGAATATGGCAGGCACTTCAAGAGAGACTGTTTCACGTACTCTTCACTCTTTTGCAAAAAAAGGTTTGATAGAACTTGAAGGCTCAAAAATCAGAATACTTAATTACGAACATTTCCAGAATGTTTACGGAAAATAAATTGATGAGAAAAGCTGATTTACATATGCACACAAACCACTCTGATGGTCAGCACTCCGTTGAAGAGTTAATCAAATTATGTAAATCTGCCGGATTAGATATTATAAGTATAACCGATCACGATACAATCTCGGCCATAAATGAAGCAGTTGAAATTGGTAAAGAATACGGAATTGAAGTCATTCCCGGACTTGAGATAAGTTCAGATTTTTTAGACTACGACATTCATATTCTTGCTTACTTCTTCGATGTTAATTCAAAAGAACTGGAAGAATATCTTAATTTCTTCAGAGCGGAGAGATATAAACGTGCAATCAGAATTATAAACAGATTAAATGAAATTGGATTAACAATAACTATTGAAGATGTTTTAGAAGTAGCTGGTAATTCCACGCTCGGCAGACCGCATATCGCACGAGCAATGGTAAATAAAAATCTGGTATCAAATTTTTACGAAGCTTTCAATAAATATATTGGCAATGGTTGTATCGCCTATGAAAAGAAAGTTCATCTTTCTCCTCAAAGTGCTTGTAAAATTATAAGTGATGCCGGTGGTTTATCTTTTATCGCTCATCCGAATAATATGCCTGAAGATATAATCAAAATTTTAATTGAATCGGGAATAGATGGAATTGAAGTTATTCATCCATCTCACTTGTCAAATAAAACTGAGTTTTTCAGAGGAATAGTAAATGAATATTTTCTCCTTGAAAGTGGTGGATCAGATTTTCACGGAGGTGATAGAGATGATGTTTCCAATCTTGGAAAGTACTATATTTCGGGAGCAAAAGTTGACGCTATGAGAAATCATTTAATGAGAAACAGAGCTTGAAAATGAAACTAATAGAAGGTAAATACTCAACAAATAATCTGAAGTTTGCAATTATACTAAGCCGATTTAATGAAGCAATCGGAGAAAATCTTCTCAAAGGGGCAATAGAATGTCTTTCAAAACACGGAGTTACTTCAGAAAATATAGACATCATAAAAGTTCCCGGCGCTTTTGAAATACCAGTTACTGCAGACAAACTTGCTTCTTCAAAAAAATATTTTGCAATTATATGTCTTGGAGTAATAATAAGAGGTTCTACGCCACATTTTGATTATGTTGCTTCTGCCGTAAGCAACGGTATTCTTCAAATTTCATTGAAGCATTCTATTCCTATAACATTCGGAGTTTTAACCACAAACACAATTGAGCAGGCAATTGAAAGAGCCGGCACAAAGGCAGGAAATAAAGGTTGGGATGCTGCACTAACTGCAATCGAAATGTCAAATCTCTTCAATCAGCTCGAAGGATAACTTATCGCTTCTTTTCTACAATTTGAAAATCTTTAAATTTTGTAAGAAGCTTTTAAGGTAGTATTTATGAAAAAATTATTTTTAATAAGTATAATTCTGTCTTTGAAAATTTATCCGCAGATAGCATCAAACTGGCAAAATTATTCTGATATGAAAAACGTTCATGATTTTATTTTTGCAGGTAACAGCATTTGGGCAGCTTCTGATGGTGGTGCTTTTGAATATGATTTTTCGCAAGATACATACAATACTTTTGGTAAAGCTGAAGGCTTATTCGGAACTGATTTGAATGCAATTGGAATTGATAAACAGAATAAAGTCTGGTTCGGAAGTAAATCCGGAATGATTGATATTTACAACATCAACACTAAAAAGTTTTCTTACATAATTGACATTTTCAATTCGGATAAAACAAACAAAGGGATTAACTATTTTTTCATAAAAGGTGATACTGTTTTCATCGCAACTGATTATGGCATTTCATTAGTAAGTTCAGCTAACTTTTTTTTCTATGATTCTTATTTCAAACTTGGAAGTTTTCCATCAAACCAGAAAGTCAATAAAACATTTTACTTCGATAGAGTTTACGCTATTACTGATTTAGGAATTGCCGTTCAAAAACAAAATGCAGTTAATCTTTCATCGCCTGAATCATGGGATGTTTTTACAAATTCTTCTATTGGAGTAACTAAAGTAAATGACTTGGTTAGATTTAATAATGAAATAATAATAGCAACTGATAAAGGACTTTATAAATTCAATAGTTCAAATCAAACGTGGGAAAGATTCATTTCCAGTTTTACTTCACCTGCAACAGATATTGAAGTCTATCAGGATAGATTATTCATCTTAGAAATTGCGAATGTGTATTTATTTCAAAATAATAATTTTACTCAATACTTTTCTTCAACACCTCCTTTAAGAAAAATTGCTTACAGTCAACAACACAATTTAGCGCTTTCAACAAATTATGGAATTGTACTATTTAACAACAAAATTTTATTACCTGATGGACCATTTGCAAATCAATTTGCTAATATGACTGTTGATAATGGCGGAAATCTTTGGGTAGCTACAGGAAAGGATGGCACTGGAAAAGGTATTATGAAATTTGATAAAAACAACTGGAGCTTTTTTAACAGAGTAAACTTCCCAATTTTAAAAACAAATGACTACTATACTATTTACGCTGGAAATGATAACAGGATTTATTCAGGAAATTGGGGAGCAGGATTTGTTAGGATCAACGACTCAACTATTCATCGTTTCGATGTTGCTAATACTCCAATGGTGGGAGTACCGATAGATACGAATTTTTTGGTTATCACAGGTCTTGCAAATGATTCAAGAAATAATCTGTGGATATTAAATCATTGGGCTGGAGACGGAAATCCATTAGCAGTTTTAACTCCCGATAGTAGTTGGTATCTTTTCAAAGTTCCTGCAGGTCAAGGAAGAATAATAAATAAGCTTTATAATCTCATCATAGATCAGTATGATACTAAATGGTATTTTTCGCTCGATGCAGGAAGTCTTAAAGGATTATTCTATTTCAACGAGAATAAAACTCTTAACAATACTGCAGATGATAAAAGCGGATTGCTAACTGAATCAAATGGATTAAACAGTACAGACATATCAGATATAAAAGTAGATAAGCGAGGAGATATCTGGGTTGGAGGCAACAGGGGGGTAAACATAATATCAAATACTTCAACGATTGTTAATCTTACAAATCCACAATTGAGAATTACATCTGTATTTTCTTTACGACAGCAAAGTGTGAAAGCAATTGCGGTTGACCCACTAAATCAAAAATGGATAGCAACTGCAGAAGGATTGCTATTAGTAAATTCCGATGGCTCCCGTGTTCTTGCAACTTTAAATTCAAAAAACTCGCCTTTGCTTGATGACAGAATTGAAAGTCTCACTATTGATGAAAAAACTGGTAAAGTGTATGTTGGAACAATTTTAGGGCTCAACGTTTTTGAAACTCCAGCAATCAAACCTAAAGAAAAATTTGATGGATTATTTATTTATCCAAATCCTTTTGTAATTACAGATGGCTCGCAATTAGTAACCATTGATGGATTAGTAAAAGACAGTGAGATTAAAATAATTTCAGCATCAGGTAATCTTATCAGAAAACTTGAAACACCCGGTGGACGAGTTGCTTATTGGGATGGAAAAGATGATGATAGAAATTTGGTTAGTAGTGGAATTTATCTGGTCGTTGCATCAGACAGAGATGCAAATAATGTTGAAGTTGGGAAAATCGCCGTAATCCGAAAATAAGAAATGATTGACCTGATAAACATTTCTTTACAGTTTAATGGAAAATACTTATTCAAAGATGTAAACTATAAAATTTCATCCGGTGATAGGATTTCGCTTGTAGGAGCAAATGGTACAGGAAAATCCTCTTTACTAAAAATAATTATTGGTGAGCTTTCACCGGAAGAAGGAACAGTTCA
>CAKZLD010000205.1 GCA_937125135.1 uncultured Ignavibacterium sp. | reverse complement strand
GATTTGTTATCCCACATTTCTTTAAGCTCAGCCTCAGTGTATCTTTTTGTAGTTGTGTTGAATTGATTTGTCTTCTGAATTAGTTGTGCAATTCTCGGAAAAGTAAAACTGTTTATTTCTTCAATCTTGATTTTCATCTCAAGTGAGCGCAAATATTCTGTTATATCGCTGAAGGAACCTTCTAACTTCTTTCGCTCTAAATTTATTTTGTAAGATTCATTCCTTTTAAAATCATCATCTGTTAGTTTATGAAAATTGAAAAAGTCCAAACTCTTAAGAAACTCTGCAAAAAATGCAGGCTCTTCAGGAAGTTCAGGAACCGCAATCATTGGCAGAGATTTTTTAATCAACTCTCTTTCAAATTTTGAATCATCAAGAAAAACAATGCTATCCAATCCGATATTAAGTTCTTTAGCAATTTCGATGAGATTTTCTGTTTTGTTGTTCCAATTGATTTTCATCGAAGCAAAATGCTCTGGCTTAAGAACCATATATGGATGTTTTTCGAAAACTTCATTTACAACATTTTCAGAATTTTTACTGCATATTGCCAGAATGATTCCTTGCTGATGATAGTTTAGTAATGCAAGTTGAAAATCGTAGAAAGCTTTTCCTGCACCATCATTGCTCAATTGAATATTCTCAATTCCATCCTGACCAATTATTCCGCCCCAAAGTGTGTTGTCAAGATCAACTGCAATACATTTTTTTCTTAAACCCAGATAAGCTTTGATATGAGAAATGTAAAGGTTTGTTAAAACATCAATTCCTTTTTTATTCCATTTGAATTTTGCTAAGTAATTAAGTCTGCTGTCGAAAAGACTTTCCTGTCCATATCTCGAAATTAAAGATTTGATGTTTATGATTCTGATATTTTCTCTCTCGCTCGAAAGTTCGGAAAGCTGGAGATTTAGCTCATCAATAAATTTTTCTAAACCGAAGTAATTATACTCCAATGAACCGAAAGAGAAAGAATGATGAAGATAAAAATTATCAATCAGCACAATCGAATTTTTTAGTTTATGAGAAATGATTTTAATCGCTTCAAAAAACTGTTCAATTTGATCTTTAATTATGCTTGAAATAGGGGGATTGTTGTTTAATTCGAAGTTATGATTTAAGTAATAATTGAAATCAACACTCAGAAAAATCAGCTCAGGTTTTTGTTCATATAATTCTGAACTTGGATTAAATATTTGCTGAGAAAACTGATTGAAACCGGGATAGAAAATTTCTGCTTCAACTGGAAGAGAAGCAAGTTTTTTTTTCAGTGAATCAAAAATAAATTCAATTGAGTAATTAGAAAGGAAACAAATTTTCAAAATCCGACCTTTTAGTTTTTGTTAATTTTAGAATCAATCAACTTCTGCAAATCCCCGACATTTTTTACAGAGAGAATTTCCTCAGTTAAAAATTTTATATCATACTCTTCTTCGACAGCTAATATGATTGTGAAGTTTTTGAGCGAATCCCAGCCGGGAACATCTTTAGCTAAAGTATCTTCTGTAATATCAAAATCAGAAAGATTTAACTCTCTGAGAATCAAGGTCTTAAGTTTTTCCGAAATCATCAAATTCCTATAATTCTATTTTTACTAATGAAAAATAACTTAACTTAAATTGTTCATCAATTGAAATAAGCCACTTTTCACTAATTAGCACGAATTATTTTAGTGAAAATTCGTGTAATTCGTGGCTGAAAAGACTTTTTATTTTAGCAGCGAAGTTGAGTAATTTAATGACAAACATTTATTTTGATTATGAACTTTAAGTTTCATCATATAGGAATTGTAGTCAAATCAATTGAGCAGTACGAAAGCCAAATGCTTCCAACAGAAAAAATTGCTGAAGTGATTGACGAAATTCAAAATTCAAAGTTGGCTTTATATCAGAACGACGAAAATTCTTATCTCGAATTGATAGAGCCTTTGAATGAAAAATCTACTTCTTATAATTCTCTTCAAAAATTCGGTAATCATTTAAATCATCTTTGCTATCAAGTTGAATCATTCACGGATTTGGATAGATTTATGACTGAGAAAAAGTGGATTAAAGTTCTTGGTCCAGTTCCTGCTGTTTTATTCAACAATCGCGAAGTGGTTTTCTATCTCACTCGTTCAGGGCAACTGATAGAATTTTTGCAATCCAAATAATTTTTTGCTTCTTAAAATAGACTTCTCACAATTAAGAAAAATGTTTGTTAGACTTATTTATTGTTACGAAAACAATTCAAATTGAAACAATTTTTTAGTCCTATGATGGCATTTAATATGAGTAAAATTGATAACAAATAAGAATTTGGATAAAAAAATGCACAATAAAATTTTTGAAAACTATCAACCAAATGACAGAAGTAGTCTGATTCCACTTCTTCAGGATGTTCAGACTATTTACGGCTACTTACCAGAAATTGCCCTAAGAGATATTTCTGATTTCGTCGGTGTTCCTTTGAGCAGAGTTTATGGAGTCGCTACTTTTTATAATCAATTCAGATTAACTCCATTAGGAAAAAATATAATTCGTGTTTGCAGAGGAACTGCCTGCCACGTAAAAAATTCAGCAAATATACTTTATGCTTTAGAAAGTGAACTTGGTATAAAAGCAGGAGAAACAACCAGAGATAAGCAATTTACAATTGAAGGTGTGAATTGCATTGGTGCTTGTTCGATTGCTCCAGTCATATTGGTTAATGATGATTACCATGGAAGAATATCCGTAAAAGATATTCCAAAGATTTTGAAAAAATACCAAACAGCGAAGAAAGCTGAGGTAACAGAATGAAAAACTTTGATCAACTCTGCTGTGAAAAATGCTGGCATACTCCACAAAATCCTTGTGAGCATTTTATTCAATGCTGCACCGAAGGACCTCTTTGCCACAGTGATGATAATTGCAAAAGGGAGATTTCTGCACTACGAAAAAGACTTCGTTACGAAGAGCACGATCTTCCGATTATCATAATCGGAATGGGTACCTGCGGACTTGCCTCAGGTGCCGGCAAAGTCAAGGATTTGATTTTAGATGAATTAAAAAAATTAAATATAGAAGCAACTGTCGAGTCAACCGGATGCATTGGTTACTGTGCAGTTGAACCAATAGTTGATGTGAAACTTCCCGGTGAAGATAGAGTTTCTTATTGTGAAATAGTTCCCAAACTAATACCAAAGTTTTTACAAACTGTCCTTGTTGAAAAGAAAATTTTCAAAGAAAAACTTCTCGGTATTCACGGCAAAACAAATGGTGATGTTAGAAATATAAATCAAACACCATTCTTTGAATTTCAAAAAAAAATTGTTCTTTCAAATTGTGGAATTATCAACCCTGATTCTCTTGATACATACTTAGCTTATGGCGGATTTAAAGCATTTGATAAAGTTATAAGATTAATGAAACCAGAGGAAGTTATAAAGGATATTTTAATCAGTGGTTTAAGAGGAAGAGGCGGCGGTGGATTTCCAACTGGTAAAAAATGGGAATTGGCTTACAAACAAAAAGCAGATCAGAAATATCTTATTTGCAATGCAGATGAAGGAGACCCTGGCGCTTTCATGGACCGATCACTTCTCGAAAGCGATCCATTCAGAGTTATTGAAGGAATGATGATAGCAGCATACGCAATCGGTGCTTCACAGGCATATATTTACTGTCGTGCAGAGTATCCACTTGCAATCGAAAAACTGCAAAATGCAATCCAGCTTTGTCAGAGATATGGAATTCTCGGTGACAATATTCTAAATTCAGGTTTTTCATTACACATTAAAATTAAGAAAGGTGCTGGTGCTTTCGTTTGCGGTGAAGAAACAGCACTAATTGGTTCTATTGAAGGAAAAAGAGGAATGCCACGACCTCGTCCACCATATCCGGTAGAATCAGGACTTTGGGGAAAACCCACCGTAATTAATAATGTGGAGACTTTTGCAAATGTTCCTCCAATTATTTTAATGGGTGGAGAAGAGTTTGCCAAAATCGGAACTGAAAAATCAAAAGGTACAAAAGTATTTGCGCTCAGTGGAAATGTTAAAAATACCGGACTTGTTGAAGTACCAATGGGAACAACTTTAGCAGATGTAGTTTTCAAAATTGGTGGTGGAATTCCTGATGGAAAAGAATTCAAAGCTGTTCAAATTGGAGGACCTTCTGGCGGATGCATCCCCGAACACCTGATTGATACTCCCGTTGATTATGAATCGTTGAAGGAAATTGGTGCGATGATGGGCTCTGGTGGATTTGTAGTTATGGATGAAGAAACCTGTATGGTTGATGTTGCAAAATACTTTCTGACTTTCATTCAACAAGAAAGTTGCGGTAAGTGTGTCCCTTGTCGTGAAGGAACAAAACGAATGCTTGAAATAATTGAAAGAATTCCTAAAAGATATGGTTCAAGTAAAGACAAGAATGAACAACTGCTTAGATTTAAGGGGATGATTTATCTTCAAAGATTAGCTGATGTAATTAAGGATACCTCTCTTTGTGGATTAGGTCAATCAGCACCAAATCCTGTCCTATCAGGATTAAGATATTTCCGTGAAGAATATGAAGAACACTTATATGATAGAAAATGCTCTGCTGGAGTGTGTAAAGAACTTCTGACTTTTACAATTGATAATGATAAATGTACAGGTTGTGGATTGTGTTTAAGAAAATGTTCTGTTGAAGCTATTGTCGGTGAGAAAGGTCAGGCTCATTACATACTCAATGAAAAATGTGTTAAATGCGGTATGTGTGTTGAAACCTGCCGATTTGATGCGATAGAAGTGAATTAGAGTTTAAGTTCAAGTTTAAGTTCAAGTTCAGGTTCAGGTTTAAGTTTAGAATAGAAATTTTGGAGTAAAAATGGTTCAGTTAACAATAAATGGAATAAAAGTAAATGCAGAATCGGGAATGACAATACTTGATGCTGCTAAATCAGTTGGAATTTCAATACCAACATTATGTCATATGAAAAATCTTTTCCCATCAGGTGCCTGCAGAATTTGTTCTGTAGAAGTTGAAGGATTCAGAGGATTAACTCCTGCCTGTGCTTATCCCGTTTCAGAAGGTATGGTAGTTGAAACCGATTCACCAAGGGTGAGAAGAGCAAGAAAAACAATCGTTGAACTTCTGATTGAAAATCATCCACAGGATTGTTTAATCTGTGTAAGAAATAAAAATTGTGAACTTCAGGATTTATCCGAAAGATATGGAATACGCGAACATCGTTATGTCGGTGAAACTAAAACACACGCAATTGATATATCAAGTGCCTCAATGGAAAGAGATCCCGCAAAATGTATTTTATGCGGAAGATGTGTCCGTGCCTGTCACGAGGTTCAGAAAATCGGTGCAATTGATTTTACTAGAAGAGGTTTCTCATCAATCGTAACAACACCTTATAACAAAGGACTTAATGTTAGCGATTGTATTCTTTGCGGTCAGTGTATTCTTGTTTGTCCGACAGCTGCTTTGAGAGAAAAAAGTCATGTTAAAGAAATAGCATCTGCACTGTACGATAGAAAAAAATACTGTATCGTGCAGGTAGCACCAGCAGTTCGTGCTTCAATTGGGGAAGAATATAATATGCCTTTGGGAACAGATGTAACAGGTTTGATTGTAACAGGACTTCGACGTCTTGGTTTCAAAAAAGTTTTTGATACAAACTTTGCCGCTGATTTAACAATAATGGAAGAAGCATCTGAACTTATAAACAGAGTACAAAATGGCGGCGCATTACCCATGTTTACAAGTTGCTGTCCAGGTTGGGTTAAATTTGCTGAAATGAATTATCCTGAAATACTCGACCACATTTCAACCTGCAAATCACCTCACGAGATGGAAGGTGCAGTACTCAAAACTTATTATGCGAAAAAAATGGGAATCGATCCGAAAGATATTTTTGTGGTTTCAATAATGCCCTGCACTGTTAAAAAGTATGAATCGGCAAGACCGGAATTGAAAGAAGATGTTCTCCCTGATGTTGATGCTGTTCTTACTACAAGAGAGCTTGTTCGTTTCTTCAAGATAGCAGGAATAGATTTCAACGATTTGCCCGAAAGTGAATTTGATAACCCTCTCGGTGAATCAACTGGTGCTGCTGCGATTTTCGGAACAAGTGGTGGTGTAATGGAAGCTGCTCTCAGAACTGCTTACTGGAAACTTACAGGAAAAGAACTTGAGAATCTTGAGTTTGAACAGATTCGTGGACTAGATGGAGTTAAAGAAGCAACAGTAAATGTTAATGGAATGGATATTAACATTGCGGTAGTCAACGGAATTGGTAATGTAAAACAGATAATTGAACAAGTTGCGTCTGGAAAATCCAAACATCATTTCATTGAAGTTATGGCTTGTCCGGGTGGATGTATAAATGGCGGCGGACAACCGATTCATCAGAAACCTGAAAAAGTAATGAAGCGTATTAAAGTTCTTTATCAGATTGATGAAAACGCAAAACACAGAAGATCTCACGAGAATGAATCTGTGAAAACCTTGTACAGAGAATTTTTTGGTGAGCCTAATTCTCATAAAGCTCACGAAATTCTTCATACAGAGTATTTTGACAAGAAAAAGATATTGAAGAACTGATCTTGAGATTTATAATGTCACCTGAATTTATTCTGGGGTCTGATATAATAGTTCTTCGCTGTCATTCTGAGCTTGTCGAAAAGTGACCTTGATTGAAATTGGAAGTCTTCGACTGGCTCAGACTGACAATTTTTGATTTTAGAGACAAAGTCTTGATTATCAAAATATTTTATGAGAAAAGGATATAAGAGACTTATTTATGATTTATAATGCCTCCCCGAATTTATTTCGGGGTCTGATAAAGTTGATTTGAGATTTTCAAGAACTTGAGAGCAGTTCAGGTTGACAATTAAATGAATACTTTAATATAATCACAACATACGTCTCTGTATAGCATTACAGAAGAAATGATTTTTTTACTGAGAATGAAAATTAAATGAATAATGCCATAGTCAGCACAATTAGTGATAGATGTAAACGATGTTACTCATGTATCAGAGAATGTCCTGCATCCGCAATTCGTGTTGTTGATGCACAGGCGCAGGTAATTGAAGAGCGATGTATTGCTTGCGGGCATTGTGTGAAAGTCTGTTCTCAGGATGCTAAACAAATTCTTTCAGAAACTGAACTTGCATTTGAACTTCTTCTGACAAATAAAGCAGTTGCAATTGTTGCTCCATCATTTGCAGCTTCATTCCCCGACAATTACAAAAAATTTCCAACTGCGCTTAGAAAACTTGGTTTCACTCAAGTAATTGAAACAGCATTTGGTGCAGACCTTATTGCGAACCAATATTCGGAAATATTAAAGTCTGAAAAAGATAGAACTATTATTAGTTCTGCGTGTCCAGCAGTAGTTAGTTTCATTGAAAAATATTATTTAGATCTTGTTCCCAATCTTGCAAAAGTAGTTTCTCCTATGATTGCGCTCGGAAGATATATCAGACAAGAATTTGGAGATGATATTAAAATCGTTTTCATAGGACCTTGTGTAGCAAAAAAGCACGAAGCGAAAGATGATGAAGTAAATGGAGTAATTGATGTTGTGCTAACATTTTCTGAAATTAAAGAAATGCTTAAATCATCAGGAATTGATTTAAATGATTTGAATGAAAGTGAGTTTGATCCTCCACATGCAATGATGGGTAAAGCTTATCCTCTTGCCGGTGGATTATTGAAAACTATTGACATTTCTGATGATGTTCTAGAAAAAGATATAATTGTAGTTGAAGGCAAGAAAAAAGTACTCGAGATAATTGAAGAAATTGCAAATAATAATATTAATGCCAAGTTCACTGATATCCTTTTTTGTGAAGGTTGTATCAGCGGACCTGCAATCGATACAACACTTAATTATTATTCTCGGCGTGAAAAGGTAATTGATTATATTCAGAATAAAATTAATAATGTTGATAGGCGGGTTTGGAAAAGCAATTTATACAATGCGAGAAAATTAAATCTTATCAGAAATTTTAAAGCTGATAATCAACGCCGTCCAATGCCTTCAGAGGAAAAAATCAGAGAGATTCTTGCAGAAACAAAAAAGTTTACTCCTAAAGATGAATTGAACTGTGGAGCTTGTGGATATGAAACCTGTCGTGAGTATGCAGTTGCAATCGCAAAAGGACTTGCTGAAAAAGAGATGTGTCTTCCTTATTTGATTGATGAATTAAGAATTGCTTATGAAAATCTGAGCAACACAGAGGAACAGTTAAGAATTGCTGAAAAACTTGCTTCAATTGGTCAACTTGCGGCTGGAGTTGCTCACGAAATCAACAATCCACTTGGAACAATTCTTCTTTATTCTTCAATGCTTAAAAAGGAATTAGAAAAATTTTATAATGATGATCGTTACAAATCAGATTTTGAATTGATAATTGAGGAAGCTAACAGATGTAAAAATATTGTTTCAAATCTTTTGAACTTTGCCCGACAAGGTAAACTGAATATAAAAGAATTTGATTTGAAAAAATCTTTGATAGAGATATTAAAAACATTTACAGTTAATCCTGCCTACAAAAAGATTGATTTTATTTTTAATTCGGAACATGAGAATTGTCTAATTAGTGCTGATGAAGATCAACTTAAGCAGGTATTTATAAACATTATTAAAAATGCCTGTGATGCTATGGCTGAAACAGAAATGAAAATTCTTACAATAAAGTTAAATTGTAATGAGAAAGAAGTTTTGATCGAATTCATTGATACAGGAACAGGTATTCCAAAAGAACATCAGAATAAAATCTTCACTCCGTTTTTTACAACTAAAAATATCGGAAGAGGAACAGGATTAGGACTGGCAATTACCTACGGGATTGTGAAGATGCACAAAGGAAATATTAATTTTACATCAGAAGAAAATAAAGGTACAACTTTCAGATTAAGTTTACCTAAGAATCAATCATAAGAATTTTTAATCAAGGAGTAATGATGAATCCAAAAAAGAAAATACTTTTAGTAGATGATGATATTGATCTTCTCGAGCAAAATAAAATTCTAATAGAATCAATGGGCTATGAAGTAATTACTGCAAACAGTTCGAAAGAAGGTTGGGAAGTATTCAAGAAATCAAAACCTGATGCCTGTGTTATTGATTTGATAATGGAAGAATATGATTCCGGCTTTGTACTTTGTCACAGGATAAAAAAGGATGAACACGGGAATGATATTCCTGTCTTTATTCTAACTTCTGCGACTTATGAAACCGGATTTAAGTTTGGTGCTTCAACATTAGAAGAACAAGAATGGATAGCTGCTGATGAAATTATTAATAAGCCTGTTGTTATTGATGAATTTGTTCAGAAGCTTGAAAATTATTTTGAGATGAAAAGATCATAATTCACAGTTTATTCTGAGTTAATCTGTGGTTAAAAGAATAAACCAAAGATGACACAGATTATCCACAGATTAAAAATCATATTAATTCGATTGCAAGCTGAAGTTTATGAATAACATAAAACCAAAAGTGTTAGTTGTTGACGATGAAAAAGGACTTCGTATCGGTGTTCAAAGATTACTTGAGATGGAAGGATATGAAGTTGATGTTGCAGAAAATGGAACTGATGGTATAAAACTAGGAACTGGAAATGAGTATGATCTTGCGATAATTGATCTAAAGATGCCGGATATTGACGGCATTGATGTTTTAAAGAGTATTAAACAAAAATTTCCTAATACTGTTTGTTTCATTGCCACTGCATTTGCTAGTTATGATACAGCGATCGAGGCAACAAAGCTTGGAGCTCAAAGCTATATTCCAAAACCATTTACGCCAGAAGAACTTTTATCAGAATTAAAATCCGGATATCAGAAAAGACTTCTATCACTTGAAGAAGCAAAATGGCTCCGAGAGAGAGAGGAACGATTATTAGAAGTTGCTTTTGAAAAAACAAGACTAAATACTATAATCAATTCAATTACAGACGGAGTTCTGGTTGTAAATAAAGAAGGACTTGCTGTACTATTTAATCCTGCTGTTTTTCGCTTTCTCGAGTTATCTGATGTTAAAGTTGAAGAATATATTCTTGATAAACTTCGTCCGGAAATTTTAGAGCTCATTAACAAATTTCTTTTGTCTGATTCGAAAGAAAAAAGATCATATACAATTCAACTGGAGCTTAAACCCAATCGGGAATTTTTCATTGAAGCAACTGCTTCACCCGTATTTCATCCAGAAGATAATCTGGCTGGTGTTGTTATTGTATTTAAAGATATTACAGAATTAAAAAGAATAGAGCTGATAAAATCACAATTTGTTTCGATGGTGTCGCACGAACTCAAGGCACCAATAGCTGCTGTGTATGGTTTTCTGAAGTTAATGAGCGATGACAAAATTCCTCTCAGTGATGAACAGAAAAAAGAATACTTAAATCGCTCTATGATAAGACTCGACGGACTTTTGAAAATGGTCAATGATCTCCTCGATATTTCACGGATGGAGTTAAAGACTGTTAAAAAAGAAATAAGAAAAATCTGTTTGACAGAAATTATTAAAAACATTCTTGAGCTTTTTCATTTTGAAGTTCAGAAAGCAAACATTCAGGTTAATTTTAACTATCAAACAGAACGCTTCTGCATTGATGCCGATTCGGATGAAATTTCAAGATTGTTCACAAATCTTATAAGTAATGCAATTAAATATAACCGACCATCAGGAAGTATAACGATTCAAATTAATCAAATCGGGAAGTTCGTTGTAACTGAAATCAAGGATACCGGCATAGGAATGAAAGAGGAAGAGAAGAAGAAACTTTTTTCAGAATTTTTCCGTGCAAAAAATGAATTTACCAAAAATGTGAGTGGCACGGGCTTGGGTTTATCTATCGTTAAAAGAATTGTTGACTCTTATTCCGGTAAAATTGAAGTTGAATCTGAATTCGGAGTAGGAACAACTTTCAGAATTTATCTTCCTAATTAAATTAATTCAAAATTAACACATCTCTTTCTATAATTATTTTATTTTTTCGTCGTAAATCATTAAAGAAATTTAAATGAAAATTTTTCAGTGATAATTATGGAACTTTTTGAGTGCTAAAGTGTCTTAAACTAAAAAGAAAATCTTCAGGGGAAATCAATCATACTATTCCCAGTATAAATTTTCTTAATTATTAAAGTTTATTTGAGTAAATTTGTACACATTAAATAATCAATTATTAGGAGGAAAAAATGATTGCAAAAAAAATGAAAACGCTAGTAGTAGCAGGAGGTATTTTTTCATTATCTCTGATATTAAGTGCTTGTGGCGGACTGAGTCAGGCACAGATAGCAGAGCTGAATTCTCTTAGAAATGAGGTTATGTCATTAGAAAGAGAAGCAAATTCACTTAAAGACGAAAGAGCTAAACTCGAAAAACAGATTGAGGAAACAAACAGAAAGCTTGCCGAGTGCCAGAAGCAAAAAGATGAAACAAAAGCTAATTTAGAAAAGCTTCCTAAATAATTAAAAAAGTTTAAATGATAATGGAGGAAAAAATATGAAAAATATAAAATTTTTAAGTGTTTTTGCTTTAATTGCTTTATTCACATCACTTAATTTTGCTCAGGAAATGACCAAAGAGCAATGGCAAAAAGAGATGAATGAATTGAAAGCAAAAAAGAGTGCTTTAACCACACAAATAAATTCTCTCAGAACTGACATTGACAATTTGAAAGCAATGAATCTGCAGGACCCTGAAGATTGCATTGATGAGCTTTACCAAATGGTCGGTGCAAACAGAAGCGATGTTGACAATTTCAGAAGAGCAGTAAATGATTTGAATGGAAAGATAAATAGAAAAGAAGGTCCAAAAGCTGACAGACAAACAGATTTGAATGTTTTGAAAATGAACAAAATCAGTGCTTTGCCTGAATTCTTTAACAAAGTTCACGTTGATATGCAAAGAGCATTAGATAATTGGATTGAAGAAACAAAAGAAATTATGTACACAGTTGTAAGAGGTGATCATTTATGGGGAATTGCAAAAAAGAAAGAACATTATGGAAACCCATTTGCTTGGCCTGTAATTTACAAAGCAAACAGAGATAAAATTAAAAATCCAGATTTGATTTTCCCGAAACAAGTATTTAAGATTCCAAATCTGACTGAAGAAGAAAAATCAAAGTATGAAAGATTAAGAAAGAATTTCAAACCTGCTCCGGTTCAATAAATTTGAATAACAAATTATTAAATAATTCAAGCCCTTGTCTTCGTTGATAAGGGCTTTTTGTATTTAAATTATTATTATGACATCAATCGAAAAAAAGATAACCATCAACGGAGTAAATTTATCAGAGTTACTCGGTCCTAATGACTCAAATCTTAAATTATTAGAAGACCGCTTCAATTCAACAATATCTTTTCGTGGAGAAGTATTTACAATCAGAGGTGTTGCTCAGGAAGTTGAGATTATTGATAAGGTGTTGAAAGAAATGATTTATGTTCTCAACACGAGTAACAAATTATCTACTAAAGATGTTGAAACAATTTTAAATTTAACCTCCGAAGGTGATGAAGTTACAAAAGAAGAAGATTATGATAGTATTGTCTTATATACGAAAAATGATGTTATAAAAGCTAAAACTCCTGGTCAAAAGTATTATCTGAAAATTGCCAGTCAAAATGATATTTGCTTTGCGATTGGTCCAGCAGGAACCGGAAAAACTTATCTGGCAGTTGCAATTGCTGTAGCTTCATTAAAGAAGGGATTAGTTAAAAAAATAATTCTTGCTCGTCCGGCAGTTGAAGCTGGCGAGAGTCTCGGATTTTTGCCTGGTGATTTCCAGGAAAAAATCGATCCGTATCTCCGTCCGCTTTATGATGCTCTTGACGAAATGCTTCCAACAGAGAAGTTGAGAGGTTACATTGAAAAAGGAATAGTTGAAATTGTTCCTCTTGCATACATGCGCGGAAGAACTTTGAATAATGCTTACGTGATTTTAGATGAAGCTCAAAATGCTACAGATTTACAGATGAAAATGTTTCTTACCCGACTTGGAGCAAATTCAAAAGCAATCATTACAGGCGACATTACTCAGATTGATTTACCACATAAAACAAAATCAGGTTTAATTCAGGCGAAAGAAATTTTGCAAGGAATTAGTGGAGTCGGTTTTGTTTACTTTGATAAAGAAGATGTGGTGAGACACAAACTTGTAAAAGACATTATTGACGCTTATGAAAAGAATAATCTTTCCAAAACAAATGGGGATTAAAATATTTTATTACTTAATGCTTATTGCCTTCGATTGATGATAAAATCTTTAATTATCTTTTATGATTTTTTTACTTTCGTTCCAGAATTTATCCATCTCTTCTAAATTTGAATTTTCAATTGATTTACCATCCTCCTTCAACTTTTCTTCTATGTAATTGAATCTCCTCAAAAATTTTTCGTTGGTTTTTCTTAAAGCATTTTCGGGATTGATGTTCAGAAATCGGGCGTAATTTACTAAGGCAAAAAAAACATCTCCTATTTCATTTTCTAATTTTATTTGTAAAGATTCGTCATAAGATATTTTCTTTTGTTCTTCGATTTCGTGCATCTCATTTATTTCTTCTATCACTTTCTTCCAAACATCTTCTTTCTTCTCCCAATCGAATCCGACTTTAGCTGCCTTCTCCTGAAGTCTATGAGCTTTTTGAAGAGCTGGCAATGAATTTGGAACTCCGTCGAGAATTGAATTTCTTCCTTCACTTAATTTTATTCTCTCCCAGTTCTTTTTCACTTCTTCAGAACCATTTACAGAAGTTTCTCCAAACACGTGGGGATGTCTTCTTATGAGTTTCTCTGAAATACATTGAATTACTTCATCAATGTTAAAGTGTCCGTTTTCTTCAGCCATTACAGTGTGAAAAACAATATGAAGTAACAAATCTCCGAGTTCCTTTTTCAGCTCTTCAAAATTTTTGTGGTCTATGGCTTCCACTACTTCGTAAGCTTCTTCAATGGTAGCGGCTTTTATTGAATCATTTGTTTGCTCTCTGTCCCATGGACATTCTTTTCTCAATCTTTTTACGAGCATTACAAAATCAGTAAATTTGTCTTGAGACATTTAAACTCCATTTAAAACTTGTTAAACACTTAAATAAAAATACGGAGAAAAATTATGATAGAAGAAAAAATCAAGGAATTAGGTTTTGAGTTACCTGAAGTTGCTAAACCGCTTGCAGCTTATGTTCCTGCTAAGTCAGTTGGAAATTTAGTAATGACTTCCGGACAAGTTCCTTTAGTTAAAGGAGAAATAAAATACAAAGGGAAAGTAGGAAAAGATATTTCAGAGGACGATGCAATTAAAGCGGCAGAAGTTTGTGCTTTGAATTGTCTTGCGGCAATTAAAGGTGAGATTGGTTCTTTGGAAAAAATTGAAGAGATAGTAAAACTTACAGTCTTTGTTAACAGTACAGATGATTATTCATCTCATCCAAAAATTGCTAATGGAGCATCAGAATTATTACTTAAAATTTTTGGAGAGAAGGGAAAACACGTGCGGAGTGCTGTGGGAGTTAGCGGATTACCGCTTAATTCAGCGGTCGAAATTGAAATGATAGTTAGGATTTCATAAAGTTAATATTTTTTTCGGTTTTATTATTATTTTAAGACTGATAATTATTACAAACTCTACATTATATATAAGAGTTTAATTTTAGTTATTAGTAAAATAAGAAATCTTTTTTCCTCACAGATACTCCTGTAATTGTCAATAAGTTAATATGAGATTTGATTATCAATCTTATTCTTTTCTTTAATTGTTT
>CAKZLD010000204.1 GCA_937125135.1 uncultured Ignavibacterium sp. | reverse complement strand
AAAAGTAAAGACCATCGGATAGTTAATTCTTCTCCGGTTTTTCCATTCGATGATCCGACTTTGCTTTTCACAAACGCTGGTATGAATCAATTCAAAGATGTATTTCTTGGTACTGGATCTCGAGAATATAAAAGAGCTGCGAATACTCAGAAGTGTATCAGAGTAAGCGGTAAGCACAATGATCTCGAAGAAGTAGGACACGATACTTATCATCACACATTTTTTGAAATGCTTGGCAATTGGTCTTTTGGTGATTACTACAAAAAAGAAGCAATTACTTGGGCATGGGAGCTTTTGACCGAAGTTTGGAAGCTGCCAAAAGAGAGATTATGGGCAACCGTATATCGCGAAGATGATGAAGCATTTGAGTTGTGGAAAACTTACACCGACATCAATCCAGACCACATTCTTCGATTTGATGAAAAAGATAATTTCTGGGAAATGGGAGACACCGGACCTTGCGGACCTTGTTCTGAAATCCATATAAATTTATCTGATGATTATGATAATCCCGAACTAGTCAATGCCGGTTCTCCTGATTGTATTGAAATATGGAATCTGGTTTTCATTCAATTCAATCGTGATGAAAGTGGTAAACTTCACGAACTGCCCGCTAAACACGTTGATACTGGAATGGGTTTCGAAAGAGTCTGTGCAGTTTTGCAGAACAAAAGTTCTAATTATGATACTGATGTTTTCTCTCCCATAATTGAAAAAATTGTTGAGCTATCCAAAGTAGCTTATGATAGAGAAGAAGATAAAGTACCAATGAGAGTAATCGCTGATCATATCAGAGCATTGGCATTTGCAATCGCTGATGGAGCTATTCCGGGAAACGAAGGACGTGGATATGTGTTAAGACGAATTCTAAGAAGAGCTGCACGCTATGGAAGGAAATTGAATCTGAAAGAACCATTTCTCTTCAAACTCATTGATGTTTTATCTGAAAATATGGGTGATGTTTTTCCTGAAATAGTCGAGAAAAAAGACTATGTTAAAAAAGTTATTAAAGCTGAAGAGGAAAGTTTTAATATTACTCTTGATAGAGGAATCGAGCTCTTTGAGGAAGTAATTAAGAAACTTAACAAATCAAATCAGAGAGTTATCCCTGGTGAAGATGTGTTCAGACTATATGATACGTATGGATTTCCTGTTGATTTAACAAATCTGATGGCGAAAGAAATTGGTTTTGCTGTTGATGAAATTCAGTTTGAAAAGTTAATGGAAGAACAAAGGGAAAGAGCACGAGCCGCTTCAAAAGAGAAATTAGCAAGTGTAAATATTTCGAAAAACATTATAGATGACTTCCATATCGAAGGAGATTTTCGCACTGATTTTACAGGCTATGATGAGCTTGTTACAGAATCAAAAATAATTGGAGTGAAGAATGATGCTGATAAAACTTTAATCGTTTTAGATAAAACTCCATTTTATGTTGAGGCTGGTGGTCAAATTGATGATACAGGAAAAATTAAAACTGAACAAAATGAATTTGATGTAATTGATGTGGATAAATTTGATGATTATGTGGTTCATGTTTTGGGTAACCAAACTGACAAACTGAACAAGGGACAAAGAGTTATTAGTGTCATCGATGAAAAGCGAAGATGGGATATAATGAGAAATCACTCTGCTACTCATTTTCTTCACAAAGCATTGAGGACAATTCTCGGAACGCACGTTCAGCAGGCTGGATCTTATGTTGGTCCTGACAGACTTCGTTTTGACTTTACTCATTTTGCTCGTCTTTCTCCTGAAGAGATAAAAGATGTTGAAGCAATAGTTAATGAACAATTAAGGAGAAATCTTCCCAAAACTCATCATCGCAATATTCCTTTTGAAGAAGCTAAAAAAATGGGAGCTTTAATGTTCTTTGGAGATAAGTACGGAGACAGAGTTAATGTTGTTCAGTTCGGTGATTTCACAATGGAATTCTGCGGTGGCACTCACGTAAATAATTCGAGTGAAATAGGTTTATTCAAGATAATCAGTGAAGCTTCGATTGCCAGTGGAGTTAGAAGGATTGAGGCAATCACCGGAGCAAATATCGAAAAGTTTATTGAACAGCAATTCGATAATATCAAAAACTACCAAAAGAAAATTGAAGAGCTAATAGACATCAAGAAAAAGTATGAAAAGGAATTAGCTGAATACAGATTGAAAGAAAAACTTAAATCACTTGATCATATCCTTTCGCTCTATTCAGAAGCTGATGGAATAAAAATTTATAAAGGGAAAGTTCACGTTGATAATCTGGATGAATTAAAAATGCTCGGAAGCGAGCTCAGAAATCGTGCTGAAAGTGGTGTTGGAATTCTAGTCTCACAAGAAAATGATAAAGTTTTAATTCTTGTTACCATAACTGATGATATTGTTACCAATAAGAAATTGAATGCAGGTAAAATAGTAAATGAGTTGGCAAAAATAGTTGGCGGTGCTGGTGGTGGAAGGCCAAACATTGCAACTGCTGGTGGCAAAGATGTACAAAAGATTCCTGAACTTTTAGCCAATGCAGAAAAAATTATTCGCTCGTTTATTTGAAAATATGTCTAAGACAAGAATAAAATATATTTGTAGTAATTGTGGCTTTGAAAGTCTGAAATGGCTCGGTAAATGCCCTGAATGTGCTTCGTGGAATACATTGTCAGAGGAATTAGTCGAAGTTAAAAAGTCAGGGCAAGTCTTAAAAGCTGATTCAAAATATTATAAGCTCGATGAAATTTCTGCACAGGAAGAGGACAGAATTCAAACAAAGATTTCAGAATTTGACAGAGTACTTGGCGGCGGATTAATGCCAGGAAGCGTGGTTCTTCTTGCTGGTGATCCGGGAATAGGAAAATCAACTTTAGCTTTACAATCAACATCTAACATCAGAGAGACAGTTCTTTATGTCTCCGGTGAAGAATCTCAAAAACAGATTAAGCTTCGTTCATCACGATTAAACATTTCTTCTGATTCTTTGATTATACTTTCTGAAACAGAGCTTAATCAAATTTTATCAGTCGCAGATAAATTAAAACCCAAAGTCATTTTCATTGATTCAATTCAAACTATTTATAAAAATGATTTGGAAAATTCTCCTGGAACGATAACTCAAATCAGAGAATGCACTGTTAGTTTGATTGATTATGCAAAGACCAAAAACGTTGCTGTGATTTTAATCGGGCACGTAACAAAAGAGGGAAATATAGCCGGACCAAAAATTTTAGAGCATATGGTTGACACAGTGATTCAGTTCGAAGGAGAGGTTAATCATTCATTCAGAATACTTCGCGCAAACAAAAATAGATTTGGCAGCACTAATGAAATTGGTGTTTTTGAAATGAAAGAAAATGGTTTGAATGAAGTATTGAATCCAAGTGAATTGTTTTTAAGTGAAAGAGAAAAATCTACTGCCGGATCAGTTGTTACTTCAATTCTCGAAGGTTCACGACCTATTTTGATTGAAGTTCAAGCATTAGTTACTCCATCGAATTATGGTTATCCTCAACGTGTTTCAAATGGATTTGACCAGAGAAGATTATCTATTCTTCTTGCAGTTTTGGAAAAACGAGCTGGACTTCGAGTTTCTGCAGCAAATGTATTTGTAAATATAGTCGGAGGAATTAAAATCAATGAACCAGCTGCAGATTTAGCTGTTTGTCTAAGTATTGCATCAAGTTTAAAAGAGCATTCACTTGATAATCAATCCATTTTGATAGGTGAAGTCGGACTTGGTGGTGAATTACGAAGTGTTTCTTCAATTGAGAAAAGAATTTCAGAGGCAGAAAAATTGGGTTTTAATCAGATTTATATTCCTGCGAATAATTCAAAGGGAATTTCCAAAAATTTAAAGTCCAAAGTCTTCCCATTAGAAAACCTTTCTGAAGCAATAAATAAGCTTTTATCATAAAAATAATTTTGTTTATTAACATTCCAATATTATTTTTCCATCGCCTTGTAGGCATTATTTGTTCAATTAATTAAAGGTTCTTTTGTGAGTACTAAATTGTTCATAGGGAGTCTTCCCTGGTCGGTAAACGATGCTGAATTAAAAACATTATTCGAACCATACGGTAATGTTCAGTCAGCAAAGGTTATTACCGACAAGCAGACACGCAGGTCTAAAGGATTTGGTTTTGTTGAATTTGAAACCGAGGCTGAAGCATCTGCAGCAATCAATGCATTAAATGATACAGAAATTAAAGGAAGAAAGATCGTAGTTAGCGAAGCTAAACCTAAAAACTAATTTTCTATTTAATGCTTATTGATGGACGCTCCCTAATGTGTGAGCGTCTTTTTTATTTTAAACTAGTTTATTGATTTTTTGAATTAAACTCTTTGGTTTGACTCTATTTAACCCTTTTCTGACTCATAATATTGCTTACGAAAATTAGATTATCAGATTTCGAGTTTGAAATTACTATCTTGATTATTGCAGTAATTGGAACTGACAGAAGCATTCCAACAATTCCCCAAATATATCCCCAAATCAAAACTGAGAGTAAAATAATAAGTGGGTTTAAATTTAATCTATTGCCGATTATCATTGGCTCAGCAACATTGAAAGCTATAGTTTGAACAGACGCCATTATAATTGTAACAATTATTACTGATGAAAAATTTTCAAACTGAACTAATGAAAATAAAACAGGTAAAATCAATGCTGCTGCCGACCCAATAGTAGGAATAAAATTAAAAAGAAACACGAATACTCCCCAAACAATCGGATAGTCCAGCCCATAAAAATTTAGCAAAATAAAAGTTATAACTCCAGCTGCGAGGTTGATTAAAAATTTTGTGATAATATATTTTTGAATCTGAGTAGTGATCTCTTTGAATGTATTTTCGAGCTCAGTTTCCTTTTGTATTCTGATTTGTTTCAATTCTAAATCAAAATCTTGCTCTGTTTCATCATTCTGTAGTTTAGATTTTGTCCTTTTAATTCTATTGATTTCAGGTTGTACTTTTTTCTGAATATAGTAATGTTTAATTGCTTCATAAATTGTTTTCTCACCTGATAGAACAAAAATGAAAAAGAACACAACGAAGAGAACACTTCCAATTAAATCCATTGTTGAAGAGAATAGTCCGCCAGCCAAACTTTGAAGGTCTAAAGATTTAACTAGTTTGTCGAAAGAAAAATATCTGAAAAATGGGTCTTTTATACCAATTTCTTTGGAAAGATCTCTAATAATGGTTGATAATTTTTTTGCATACTCAGGAAACCC
>CAKZLD010000203.1 GCA_937125135.1 uncultured Ignavibacterium sp. | reverse complement strand
TTTTATAAACTTCAGGCTGGGGATTATACTCAGGTAAGGAAGATGGTGTTGGTTAGATAGATAATTTGAATAGCACGCAGATAACGCAGATTTATTGTATTTAAAGGATCAGTGAAAATCTGCTAAATCAGTGTCATCAGTGTGCTATTGTGAAGATTAAGAGTAAGAATAAATAAAACTAACCATAAAAAAACGGGAGGTCAAGCTGAACTCTGCAACAAACGCAAAGCATAATGTAATGTTGTTTCTGTTGGTTCTGATAACAGCGGGATTTACTTGTACAGAATAAAAGTAATCGGGGAAGGGAATATCCCGGTTTACACGGAGATGAGGAAGATGGTGTTGGTTAAGTAGATAATTTGAATAGCACGCAGATAACGCAGATTTATTGGATTTAAAGGATCAGTGAAAATCTGCTAAATCAGTGTCATCAGTGTGCTATTCTGAAAAGTAAGATTAAGAGTGTATAATCTAATTTACTTACTGGAAATAGCAGACAACAAACTGATGAACGGAAACTTGATTATACTACTTTTACTACCATCAATGTTAAGTCATCGGATTGCGGAGCACCGTGAGTGAAGTGTTCTACTTCTTTTTTAATTGATTCAAGTGCAGATTGCGCTGAGAGAATTGATAAGTCTTTACACAAATGCTCTAATCTATTCTCTCCGAATTCTTCTGAATTTGTGTTCATTGCTTCTGAGACACCATCAGTAAATAGAACAATCATATCACCAGATTGAAGAAAAATTTTATTTTTAATATAAGGGATAAGCGTTTTCATTACTCCCAAAATAATTCCACCTTCTGAAAGTCTGATGATATTGTTGTCTCTTATTAAAATCGGCGGATTATGTCCTGCATTTACATAAGTAAAACTTTTTTCTTTCTCATCAAGAATTCCCCAGAAGAAAGTAATAAATCTGCCATCACTTGTATTTTGAGTCAATAAGTCATTGATTGTTGCAGTGGCTTTATCAATTTCAAAATCTGATTTGACTATCAGTTTTATGAAAGCTTGTAAATTAGCCATTAACAGCGAAGCAGGAATCCCTTTGCCAGATACGTCTGCAATTGAAATTAAAAGTTTTTCATTTTCTATTTTCATAACATCAAAATAATCACCACCAACTTGTTTGGAAGGAAAATTTATCGCAGCAATTTCATAGGAATTGGATTTTGGAATTTCTGATGGCAAAAGGTTTTGTTGAATTTGTTTTGCAAGTTCAATTTCTTCTTCAAGTTTTTGCTTCTCAATCTCCTCTTGTAAAAGTCGTCGGTTCTCAAGAGAAATAATTGCAAGACTACCAACTGAGTAAATAAATTCAATATCTGAATCTGAAAATTCAGTGTTATTTATTCTTTTCCCCAGAAGAATTAAACCTTTCAATTTATTCTGAATTTTCATCGGTACAATTAAGTTGATTCCGATTTGACCCAATGATGGAAAAAAAGTTTCAATGGTTTCTGATTTAATTGTTGAATCAATATTCATATAATCAATTGATTTAATTCCTTCAATCAGTTCCTTATTATTAAATTTCGAGTCGAGCACCTGTATTTCTTCATTTTCAAAATTCAGTATAGCATATTTTGAAACAAGAAATTGTCCCATCAATGATAAAATAAGAAGTCTTTGAATTCGCTTAGTATCAGAAAATAGGCCGAATTCTTTACTTAACTCAAATAGAGAATTCAGACGTTGAATTTTTGAATCAAGCTCACGGTTAAGTTCTTTAAGCTCTTCTACGATAAGAGAATTTTGTATAGCGGTTGCAGCGATGTTAAGAATTGTTTTCAAAAAATCCTTGTCATCTTCTGTATATTCAGTACCGTTTAATTTATCTCCGAGACATAAGATTCCAAGCGTGTCGGAAGATGAAGTAATTTTTTCACATACTTTAATTTTTGCTTTTGAATAAAATTCAATAAGTCTTTCTTCAGAACAAGTTTCATCAAACTTATCAGTTGGAAATTCAGAAATCAGATTTTGTGGAATTCCTTTGGAAAGTTTTATAACTAATTTGTCCTTTTCTTTCAGAGCAATAATTCCTCTTGTAGCGAGAAACTTTCCAAGACAAGTTAAAAGTGTATTATTTAATATGAAATCTAAATCGAGACTTGAGTTAATAATTTTACTGAATTCAACTAAAGCTGTGAGGTTACGCTTTATTTTTATTGAATCCAGTTCAGCCATTGATTTACTTCAATGAATTTTTTTCTTAAGTTTTACTCTATTGTAATTGTTAGGAATGGAAGTATAAATAACTTCATCCATAAATTTTTTCATCAAGTATAAACCAAATCCACCAACTCGATGTTCTCTTTGATATTTTCTGATATCAGGTTCGGGGACAGAGGTAGGATCAAAAGACTTTCCCTTATCTGTAATTATAATATTAAATTCTCCGTTGTTGACTTCAATTTCTAACTTTATTTCACCGTTCGGGTCGAAAGAATAAGAATGCTTGATGATATTTGTAACTGCTTCATCTACCGCAAGAGTGATATCCATAATTTTATCTTCACTGAAGCCAGCATTAAGTGCATTTTGATGAATGAACTCTCTGACTTTAGCGAGATTTTCAGTATGACTTAAAATAATTAAAACTTTGTCATTCACTTTTTGTCTCAGAAAATTTTTTTATTGCCTGCTCGTCGCTTTCAAAAATTTCATAGAGCAAAGGGAATCCTAATAAATCAAAAATATTATAGACTTTCTCATTCATCTCAGTAAGTTTAATGTCGCCTTTGTTCTCCCGGATTTTTTCAATATAAGCCATAAAAACGCCGAGTCCGGCAGAGCTTATGTAATTCAAATCCTTGAAGTTTACGATGATATTAAATTTATTCTTTGATATTAACTCAGTGAAATTTTCTTCTAATAGTGGAGCTGTGTGAGCATCAAGATAGCCCTTGAGTTTAATTATCTGAATTTTATCATAATCTATTATGCTTGAATTAAAATCACTCATTGTCATTCCTTTTGATTTATCTGCACTAATATAATAAGAAAGTATAGAATATTCTTACGGAAAAGTAATAGCTGATGATTTGGTAAAAGGTTTATAAATGATAAAACCGTTAATTGTATGATTAACGGTTAAAATATTTTATGTGAAGTAGTATCAGATTTCTATGTGTTCAAATAAAATGATTGGTTCGTGATTGTTTTGCGATGAATCTTCTTGGATATAGTTTCTAAATAATTTCCTGAACTTTTCAATTTCTTTACGAAGTTTTTCTAATTCGAGTCTTATCTCGTCGTTTTCATCAATGTTTTGTGTTTCTTTTTCAGGAACAATCTGATTATTTGAATTAGACTTTCCTCGTTCAGATTTTTTCTTTAGAGAGTTTTCAAGTCTTTTATTCTGCTCTTCTAGAATAGAGTCGAGATTTATATCATTTGGTGGCAAAACTAAAACTCTTCTTTGTTGATTCTCTCTTGTTCTGTTAAGATTATCTTCGTTTACTAAATTCAGGTTCGGTTGATTTTGAACAGATTTCTCAATTATTTCAACCAGAGAATTGAAGTCAGGAATTTGAATATCTGGTATTTCAATTTCCTCAACTTGTACCTGAACAAAATCCGGACTTCGTACGATTTTTATTCGTCCTTTCTGAACATTAAAAACACTATCGAAATCTATTCTATGAAATCTTCTTTCTGAATTTCTTTTAATTAAGTTTTCCTGATTCAGTTCAGCTAAGTCTGTCATTTTCAAGTTAAGCTCGCTTGTAAATACAGAATCGGGAGTAAAAACGATATATTTATTAGTTTTAATCGAATCAAGAGTCTTATTCCAATCCACATATTTTTTGGGAACAGGGATATTAAAAGAATGAGCTAACTTATTGAAATTCTTAGTATCTAATTGTCGTGTAAGATTTACAAAATCAGCAATCATTGCCTTTCTTAGATTCCAGACTGATGGGTTTATTGCAATAGCGTTATCATCGCCGATTAAAATATGCTTCGAGAGCTGAGTTGCATAATCTTTAAACAAAGAATCAACTTTTGATTTTTTACTTTCGTTTAAATTCAATTTAGATAAAAAATTCTGAAGATTGTTTTTATCATCTTCTTTATTTGATTTTTTAACCTCAAAATATTCTTTGCCGGATTTATCAAGCCCAATTTTCAAAACCTGATTTTCATCATTGTTCAAAGGAATTTCCTCGTAAAGAGCAAAGTTGAATAAATCCTCGTTACTTATTTCTGATGGAAAGAATAACGGTTTCAAATTTCCAGTATAATTTGAAATTACATTTTTCTGTGTATCAATTAGATTCTTAAAAAATTCAGGATTGACATTCAGTGAAAGAAAAATTATCATTGAAACAGCAACAAGTCCGAAAGCTGGAATCCATTTTTTGCTAAAAAAAGTTTTTGGTTTCTCTTCAAGAAGTGCAGACATTACTCTTTGTTCAAAGTAATGATTTTCAGGCAATTCCTTCTTTGAATCTAACGTAAGACTTTTAAGCTTCTTCAACTCCTCAAGCTTATTTTGTAAATCAACAGAAGTTTTCAGTTTTTTCTCAATGTATTCTTTTTCTTTATCTGTTAATTCATTGTCTAAGTAAGCCGAAAGTAAAAGATGGTCATCGTATTTGTGTTTCATGCTAATAATTCCTTTTTCATTGGTTCGAGGTTCTTTCTTAAAGCTTCTCTGGCTCTGAAGATTCTTGACTTTACTGTACCCAAATCCAATTCGAGAGTCTCTGAAATTTCCTGATAAGATAAACCTTCAATATCTCTTAAAATCATTGGTATTCTCAATTTGTCTGGCAACCCATCAATCGCATTTCTTACAATCATTCTAACATCGTTGTTTTCGTCTATTTCTTCTGTTCGGTAATCATAATCTTCATCAAGGTTAGAAAAAATTTTTCTCACTCTTTTCTTTCTTAAATAATCTTTGCATTTATTAATAGTAATTCGGTACAACCATGTGGTGAATTGCGATTCGTATCTGAAATTCTTTAGATTTTTGAAGACGGTTATAAAAACTTCCTGAGCTATATCATCAATTGCGTCAATTTCTGAAAGAGTCATAAAAATTATATTTCTTACTTTTTCCTTATGACGATTAATCAAAATTCTGAAAACCTCTTTTTCCCCCTTATTAAATCTTTTAATAATTGAAAAATCATCATCTAAAGTCAAGATTTTTGGTTGTTCCATTTCACCTTCTGGTTGATTGTTTTCTGAATTCATTTTTTTGACGTTAAATTATGATTAAATGTTCCTGAAAAATTAAGGAAAAATCACTTTAATTTAGGAGAAATATTGCGGATATTTGCAATACACTAAAGCGTTGTTTAATTTCACAAAAACATTTTAGGAGATTTATATATGAAATCAAAAGTATCTGAAAAGTATAATGCAGTTATTATTGAACTTAAAGGTGATGTAATGGGCGGTGATGATACAAAAGAATTTCACGATATATTACATAAATTAATTGATGAAGGAAAGAAAAACATAGTGGTTGACTTGGGAGAAGTTAAATTTATGAATAGCTCTGGATTAGGAATGCTTATATCCGGATTAACAACCACCAAAAAAGCTGAAGGTAGTTTGAAACTTGCACGTGTCGGTGAAAAAATTCAAAGTCTTTTGATAATTACTAAACTGATTCAGATTTTTGAAACTTTTGATTCAGTTGAGGACGCAGTAAAATCTTTCAATTAAAAAATAATCAACAAACTCTTTCATTTAAAAAAGTCTGATAGAATATGGGTGCCACTGTATTAGTTGGATCGCAATGGGGTGATGAAGGTAAAGGAAAAATAGTAGATATTCTAAGTGAAAAATTTGAAATTGTTGTTCGTTATCAGGGTGGCGCAAATGCTGGTCATACAGTTATAATTGGAGACAAACAATTTATTCTTCATTTAATTCCTTCTGGAATTCTGCGTGAAAATGTAACTTGTGTCATTGGAAATGGCGTTGTTATAGATCCTCAGGCTCTACTCGATGAGATTTCTATTTTAGAGAATAATGGAATCAGTGTAGATGGCAGACTTTTCATAAGTCAAAATGCTCATCTCATTATGCCGTATCACAAATTACTCGATTCAATTGGTGAAAGTGGAGAGCAAAAAATAGGAACCACTGGACGAGGAATCGGACCTTGTTATATTGATAAATTTGGAAGACGTGGAATAAGAATAGTTGATTTATTAAATCGGGATGAATTGGAAAGAAAAATACGTTTTAATCTGAAAGAGAAAAACGAGTTGCTTCAGAAAGTTTATCATCACGAAGGACTTGATGTTGAAGAAATTCTGAAAGAATATCTTGAATTTGATAAAACAATTGACAAATACATTAAAGATGTTCCGACTTTCTTAAATTATTCTTTGGATGAAGGGAAATCAGTTTTACTTGAAGGTGCACAAGGAACATTATTAGATGTTGATCATGGCACATATCCGTTTGTAACTTCCAGTAGCCCAACTTCTGGTGGAGCTTGCACAGGAACAGGAATTCCTCCTAACAGAATTGAGTCAGTTATTGGAATAGTTAAAGCTTACACAACCAGAGTAGGTAACGGACCTTTCCCGACAGAATTAAATGAAGAAGAAGGTGAAAAACTAAGAACTATCGGTGCAGAGTATGGAGCAACTACAGGCAGACCACGACGATGCGGTTGGTTTGATGCTTTCCTTGTAGCTTATTCGAAAATGATTAATGGAATTGATTCAGTTGCAATTACTAAACTTGATGTGCTAAGTCATTTCGATAAAATCAAAGTTTGTGTTGCATACGAACTTAATGGAAAAAGATTGAAACATTTCCCAACAAGTGTCGAACAACTTTCTAAAGTAACTCCGGTTTACGAAACACTCGACGGTTGGAAGGAAAACATTTCTGATTGCAAAACTTATGACGACTTACCTTCTAAAACTAAAGACTACTTGAATTTCATTTCTGAACAATCGGGAATAAAAATAGATATTATTTCTGTTGGTGCTGAAAGACAACAGACTATATTTTGTTGAAACAGGATTGTTTCACTTCTATCCAAATCAGAGTTTATCTCAAAACTTGAAAAAGTCAGTCTGAGTCTGTCGAAGACTAACAGTATAATCAAAAACAAGATTAGACAAGCTCAGCGTGACAACAAAAAATACTTTTGTAAATCCCTCCTAAAAATTCATTTCAAAAGCCAACCCTTTTTTTGAATATATCTTCTTTTCGAATCCTTGTTTAATTTTCAATTGTAAACATTAAAAGTTAGGTTTAATATGAAATTATCTGGTGGTTTTGCATCTGTTAATCTGAAGTTCTTATTGGTATTTTTAGCTTTGATTATTGCATTTGGGACATTGTACTATACTGATCAAATTGTTAAAAAACTTCAGAAGAAAGAGAAAGAAATTGTTGAGCTTTATGCAAAAGGAATTGAATATGTAGCTAACAGTCAAAATCCAGATGCTGATATCACTTTCCTTTTCGAAAACATAATTCAGCCGATTGATTTCCCGATGATTTTGACAGATGGTGAAAATAATCCTAACCTCTCCGACAGAAGTTCGATTCGAAATATTGAAATTGATTCAACTTATTCACAGGAAAAAATTGAAAGATTGATAAGAAAGCTTATAAAAGAATTCGATGAAATTCATCAGCCGATAAATATTGTCTATCAGGATACGATTATTCTTACCAAAATTCATTATGGTAATTCTGAGCTAATTACTCAATTAAAATACTATCCATACTTTCAAATCGGAGTTGCGTCATTATTCATTCTTTTAGCCTACTTTGGATTCAGCTATGTAAAGAAATCAGAACAAAAAAATATTTGGGTTGGAATGGCAAAAGAAACTGCTCATCAGTTCGGTACTCCGATATCGAGTTTAATGGGCTGGCTTGAAATGTTGAAAATGAATTACAATGATGCAAACAAAGTTCTGGATATTACAGAAGAAATTGAGAATGATGTTGAACGATTAAATAAAATTACAAATCGTTTTTCAAAAATCGGATCAAGACCTGAATTGAAAGAGGCAAATCTTCATCAGGAGATTGTTAAAGTTATTGATTATTTCAATAGAAGATTGCCCCAAACCGGAAAAACAGTCAACCTATCTATTGAAGGTACAAAAGAATTAAATGTGAAAATAAATTCTGAACTATTTGATTGGGTGATTGAAAATCTTATCAAAAATTCTCTCGACGCCATTGAAACAAAAAATGGTTTGATAAATGTTCGAATATCACACTCTCGCAAATACGCTGAAATTGAAGTAACAGATAACGGTAAAGGCATTGACTTAAAAAATAGAAAGGAAATTTTCAGACCAGGTTACAGCACCAAAAAACGTGGCTGGGGACTCGGTTTGAGTTTGTCTAAAAGAATTATCGAAGGCTATCACAATGGAAAAATTTTCGTGAAATCATCTGTGCCAGGTCAAGGAACAACAATTAAAATTTTGTTGAAGAAAAAATAAAAGTTGATTGTTTGTATGAAGAAGTCTTGTGAAAAAAGTCTTTGGAACTTCTCTGCGATAATTTTTTTAACTCATCTCTAACATTTTTTCGATTGGCTTGAGAGCTTTTAATCTCAATTCTTCATCAATTATAATTTCAGGAGATTTATTCTTCATACACAAATAAAGCTTTTCCATTGTGTTCAATTTCATATACGGACATTCGTTGCAAGAACAAGTTTCGTCTGAGACTGGAGCAGGGATAAAAGTTTTCTGTGGAACTGCTTTTTTCATTTGATGAAGAATACCTGTTTCAGTTAAAACTATGTAACTATCGTTTTCATCTTCTTTAACGAATTGCAGGAGTTTACTTGTGGAGCCGATAAAATCAGCGTGCATTAAAACGGCTTCTTCACATTCCGGATGAGCAATGACTTTCGCTTTCGGATTTCTTACTTTCAAATCAATGATTTTTCTTTCACTGAAAGTTTCGTGAACAATGCAACTTCCTTCCCATAAAAGCATTTTTCTTCCAGTCTTTTTTATCAGATACTTTCCGAGATTTTTATCGGGAGCAAAAATTATTTTCTGATTTTCAGGAATTTGTCTGATTATTTTTTCAGCATTACTTGAAGTGCAAATTATATCACTTAGTGCCTTCACATCAGCTGTTGAATTGATGTAAGTGATAACAATATGTTCAGGATGAGATTTGACAAAAATTTCGAAATCTTCTTTTTTACAACCTTCAGCTAATGAACAACCAGCTTCGAGATCAGGAAGAAGAACTGTTTTTTCTGGATTAAGAATTTTTGCAGTCTCCGCCATAAAATGAACACCTGCAAAAACTATTACACCTGCATTTGTTGATTTTGCTTTGCGGGATAACTCAAGACTGTCGCCGACAAAATCTGCAATATCCTGAATATCTGGCTGTTGATAATAATGAGCAAGAATTACTGCACTTAATTCTTCTTTAAGTTTTAATATTTCTTCCTGATAATCAATTGCAATTTCTGAACTTGTAAAAATCATATCATTCTCTTGAAACTATTTATTGTTTTTATTAAAACATTTTCTTCAACAGGAAAGTTTATAACAATACCATCTTTTGATGGAAGTACTAAATTGATTTCTCCCTGAGAATTTTTTTTATCGCTTCTCATAAAATTCAAAACAGAGTTAGTATCAATCTGTTTCAGGATTTTATTATTTGGTATAAAGCTAAAATCTTTTAGAAATTTTTTCAATACATTTCCTTGCATTAAACATTTTCGTTCAGAAACCATTAAAGCACAAATGATTCCACTGAAAACTGCCTGACCGTGACTGATTCTGAAATTTGTTGCAGATTCAAAACCGTGTGCAAAAGTATGTCCCAAATTCAAAATCTTTCTTAATCCTGTTTCTTCCTTTTCATCTGCTTTGATAAACTCTGCTTTGATTGAGATTGATGTTTGAATCAATTTATCTGAAACTTCTTTTTTGAAAAGAACTTGTTTTATTTCTCGTAAAAAGAAATCGTATAAATCCGGAATGATCAAAGCATATTTAACTAATTCACCAATTCCTGAAATAATTTCTCTCTTGTGAAGAGTAGAAAAGAATTCAGAATTGATAAAAACAGCTTCAGGCTGATAAAAAGTACCGATCAGATTTTTTTTGTTATGAAAATTCACTCCTGTTTTTCCACCAACAGAACTGTCAACAGCTGATAGAATTGTTGTCGCTATCTGAATCAGTTTTATACCTCTCATATAAATTGAAGCAACGAATCCAGCAAGGTCTCCTAAAATTCCGCCACCGATTGAAACAATAGTTGATTGTCTGTTATAGAAGTTATCTGAAAGGTATTTACAAATTTTCTCAACGGTTTTTATTGATTTATTTTTTTCCGTGCAATTGATAATCAAAATATTTTTATCAGAAAAAGTGTTTTCTATTTTCTCAACAAGTTGAGAGCATTTCTCCTTCACATTTTTATCAATCAGAATCAAAACCTTGCTATCAGAAGAAATAAATTTATCTATCTGATTTAGGCTTTTATTTCCAATAAATACCGGATAAGTCTTTGTTTTAGTTTTTACTAAAATCTTACTCAATTCCAAAATCCTTTTTAAGAATTCTCACAATTGTATCAACTGTTTTTCCGACTTTCATTTTGTCAGTATTGATTTTTATATCAGCTTGATTGTAAAGTGCTATTCTTCGGTTATAAATATTAGTAATTCTTTCGATCAATTCTTGGTCAGAAACTTCTTCATTCGAGTCATTAAAGAGTATTGGACGATTTCTCTTATACTTCAATCGTTTGAAAGCTTCCTGTACAGAGATTTCGAGATAGATAATTATTCCTTGCAAAGAAATTATTTTCATATTCTCAGGATTTTCAATTGTTCCACCGCCGAGTGATATCACAAAGTTATTTTCGTTCGAAATTCTTTTCAGTGTCTGATGTTCCAATTGCCTGAAATATTGTTCGCCATTCTCCTTGAAAACTTTTATTACAGATTTGTTCTCTATTCTTTCAATTTCCTGATCGAGGTCAATGAAATTCCAGCCGATAGTATTTGCAAGTATTTTACCAATAGTGCTTTTACCTGCGGTCATAAATCCAATAAGGAAGATAAGATCGTTTTTCATCTTAAATTATATTCACTTCCGTTTCCAATAAAATATCAAAAACTTGTTTCACTTTTACTATGATTTCATTTGCAAACTCTAAAATTTCCTCTCCCGTTGCATTTCCGAGATTTATTAAAACCAAAGGCTGTTTGTGATAAGTTGCAACATTTCCTTTTGTTTTTCCCTTATAACCGATTTTCTCAATTAACCAAGCAGCAGGAATTTTTACATAACTATTATTAGTTTTGAATATAGGAAGATCAGGATAATTCTTTTTAATTTCTTCTGCTTTTGAGCTGAAGATAATCGGGTTCTTAAAAAAACTTCCAGCGTTACCAATCTCTTCAGGAGATGGCAACTTACTTTTTCTAATTTTCGCAATTGTATTCGACATATCTTCAATTGTTGGATTGATTATTTCCGCTTTTTTCAATTCATCTTTTACATTTCCGTAGTCGAGTATTGGTTTTGGTTCTTTGCTAAGATTTAATTCAATCGAAGTGATAAAAACTCTGTTCTTCAACTCTTGTTTGAATATTGAACTTCTGTAATCAAATCTGCATTTCTCTTTTTCATAAACTTTGAATAAAGCATCATCGAAATCAAAAAACTGAACTGTCTCAATAACATCTTTAATTTCCTGTCCGTATGCTCCGATATTTTGAATAGGTGCAGCTCCAACTAATCCGGGAATAGAAATAAGATTTTCAATCCCCCATAAATTTTTATTCACGGCAAATTGAACAAGATCATTCCAGTTTTTGCCAGCTTCTACTTCAATCAAAACAGAATTCTTTTCAACTGTTTTAATTTTTAAGTTATTGAAAACAGGATGAATTACTATCCCTTCGAAATCTTTTGTGAGAAGAATGTTACTTCCTTCGCCGATTATAAGATGTCTGGCTTTATCAAGCTCAAACATTTTATTGATTGAGTAAATCTCTTCAGCAAATTCGACCTCAATAAAAGCATCACATTTGTAATTGAGTCCGAATGTATTGAATCGTTTCAGTGAAAAATCATTAAATATTTTCATCTTTTAGCTTTAAAGAAATATTTTTGTCGCATTGTTTTTTTTCGACATTTAAAGTTAATTAAAATTATGATAAATGAATCTATTCAGTCTGCTGTTGTTCCTTACCGTTTTGTTGAGAACGCTTTTGAAATATTGCTTATTACATCTTTGAAAAAGAAAAAGTGGATTATCCCCAAAGGATATGTAGAGTACAGTCTCACTCCTTTTGAGTCTGCTAAAAAAGAAGCTTATGAAGAAGCTGGAATAACTGGCTCGAATGAAACCGAGCAAATAGGAGAATATATTGCGGGCAAAAATGATAATAGAAAGCTTGTAAAAGTATTTTTAATGAAAGTTCTCGAACAGGATGAAGACTATCCGGAAAAACATCTTCGGAAAAGAAAGTGGTTCAGCATTGATGAGGCAATTGAAAATGTTTCAAATGAACAACTTAAAAATATTTTGACGGACTTAAAGAAGAGATTTATAAATTAAATTCATCTTCATTCACTTTCAAAACTTTTCCAATTAACTCTGAAGATAATTGATAATCATATCCTTTTGATTGTAAAAACATCATCAATTTTCGGTACATGATTTTTTTATCGTTCGTCTTTGATTGTATTGAATTGAATTTCTTCTGTAAGAGTTCAAAGGCTTTATCTTTTTCAAGTTCAGTGTCAAATAGTTTGTTCAAACAGTTTTCGATTGTTTGTTTGTCAATTCCTTTTAACAACAACTCCGATGTTAATTTTGACTTGCTCCACTTTTTTAATCTCAGCTTTTCCTGAACAAACATCGCAGCAAAATGTTCGTCATCAATAAATTTTTTTTCGGATAAATCAGATAGGCATTCTTCAATTAGTTTTACCTCTGAAAAATGCCTTCTCAATTTGATGAATAATTCTTTTCTGGAATGGAGTCTTCTTTTTAAGAATGAGAGAGCTTTGTGTTTTATGTTTAATTTTTTTTCATCTTCTAATAGTTTTTTAATCAGGTCTTCGGATATTTTATCATTTTTTCTTAAACCACTTTTGTAAACTATATCTTTGCTTAATAAAATTCTTTCTTCATTTTCAAGTATCAGAAAAACTTTTTTATCATCTTTTTTTATTATTCGTTCAATTTTCATTCAGACTATTTTGAGCTCTTCTTCGACTTTGTCTTTTCTTCCTGCACTTCTTCTTGCACCGGGTTATTTTTTATTAAACCTAATTTGGTCTTGATTTCTGTTTCAAGTTTTTTGTAAAGCTCCGGTAACTCAATTAGTTTTTGTTTGAACTGCTCTCTTCCCTGAATTCTGTCTTCTCCGTAAGTAAACCACGCACCGCCTTTTTTAATTACTCCAAGCTCTGTTCCTAAATCAATTAAATCTCCGGTTTTTGAAATTCCTTCATTGTAAAGAATATCGAATTCAACTTGTTTGAAAGGTGGAGCTACTTTGCTTTTTACGATTTTTACTTTTGTCCTGTTTCCTATTACATCTTCACCTTCTTTGATTGCAGCAATTTTTCGTATGTCAATTCTAACTGATGCATAAAACTTTAGAGCGTTTCCACCAGTTGTAGTTTCAGGATTTCCAAACATAACTCCGATTTTACTTCGCAATTGATTGATAAAAATTACTGCAGTTTTAGATTTTGAAATTGCAGCAGTTAATTTTCTCAAAGCCTGGGACATTAATCTTGCCTGAACAGCCATTGTTGCATCTCCCATTTCGCCTTCAATTTCTGAGCGTGGAACTAATGCAGCAACCGAATCAATTACAATCACATCAAGAGCGTTGCTTCTTACAAGAGTGTCAGTGATTTCCAATGCCTGCTCACCGTAGTCGGGCTGAGATATTAAAAGATTTGATGTGTCAACTCCAAGCATTTTTGCATAATTAACATCAAGTGCGTGTTCAGCGTCAATGAATGCTGCAAGTCCACCCATTTTCTGTGCTTCTGCAATTATGTGAAGGCACAATGTTGTTTTACCACTTGATTCAGGTCCGAAAATTTCTGTGATCCTTCCTCTTGGAATTCCTCCGATTCCTAAAGCGATATCTAGTGAAAGCGCTCCCGTTGGAATGGCTTCAATATCATTGATTATCCCATCGCCAAGCTTCATTATTGTGCCTTTGCCGTAGGTCTTATCAATGCTGGCAATTGCATCCTCAATTATTTTTAATTTCTGTTCTCTATCTGTGGTCATTTTTACTCCGTTTTTTTCAATTGAAATTTATGTAATGATTTGTAAACAGAACCAGTTGGATGTAATTCACTTTTGAACAAAACTATTTTATCTGATTCAAAAACTACTGGTTCAAAATTAACGTCTTTAAGTCTGGTTAAAAAATCAATGTCGTAGTAATTTTTTATCCTCATCAAAGTAAGATGAGGTTTGAACTTTCTTCTTTCTTTCTGAATATCGTATTTAATAAGAGTGTTTTCAATTCTTTCAACGATTGAAAAAAGCACATCTGATATATTTAATCCAGCCCAGAAAATTGTTGGAGCATTTTTATTATAAAACATTCCAAAATTTTTTAATTCAATCCGCTGAATTTTTTCTTCTTCTAAAAAGCTGAGATCATTTATCAGGCTTAAAATTTTATCCTGCTCAAAATCTCCGATAAATTTAAGTGTTAAGTGAATCTTCTCTTTTGACTCCCACTTAAATTTTTTGTGCTGACTTTCTTTTGATAGAATAGAAAAAATATATTCTATAACATATTCAGGAATTTCAAGAGCGATAAAAGTTCTAATCTTCATCTGGAATTCTTAATAAATTTCTTCTCAACATTTCTAATGCGGCTTGAGAAGTTCGTTGTTTGTTAATCAGTCTGTCATTCCCAAACAGAAATTTTTTCGCATAGCAGACTTTATCATCACACAGACCGATGTAAACCAATCCAACAGGTTTATTAAAAGTAGCACCCGTAGGACCCATAATTCCAGTGGTCGAAATTCCAATATCAGCACCACTGATTGCTTTGATGCCTTCAGCCATCTGCATTGCAACTTCGGGAGAGACCGCACCGAATTTTTGTAATGTATCTTCATCAACTTTCAGAATTTCTACTTTAGCTGCGTTACTGTATGAAACCACTCCTCTTTCAAAATAATTACTGCTTCCTGAAATGTCTGTTAATCGGCTTGCAATCAAGCCACCTGTGCAGGATTCTGCAACCGAAATTCTTAAATTTCTTTCAGTAAGAATTTTACCAACCGTTTCTTCTAATAATTCCTCACCGCGTGCATAAATAAATCTACCGACTTTTGATCTAATCTTTTGTTCAATTTCGATAATTCTATTTAAACATTCAGCTTCACTTTCTGCCTGAACAGTAATTCTCAATTTAACTCCATATTGATTTGGTAGAAAAGCAAGTTTTGCTCCCTGCATTATCTCATCAAGGTTCCCAAGTCTTTCATAAAGAATTGACTCAGGAATTCCAGTTGTCTGAAGAATCAATCTTTGAGTTTTAAATTCTGAAAAATTTTTATTCTTCAGTTCTGGAATAACAAAGTTGCTCATCATTTCTTTCATTTCAATCGGAACTCCCGGTAGGACAACAAAAATTTTATTCTTTTCTTCAATCCAGAATCCGGGTGAAGTTCCTTTAAAGTTTCTGATAGGAACGGAATTTTTTGGAATGAATGCTTGCTGTTTGTTCAAATCTGAAAGCTCTCTTCCACGCATTGTAAAAAATTGTTGAACATCCTCAAGAATTTTTTCATCCATTACCAATTCTGTATTGAAGAATTTAACAACAGAACTTCTTGTGATGTCATCATGTGTGGGTCCCAATCCCCCGGTTGTAATTATAACATCAGCTTTAGTGAAAGCCTCCCGAAACTCGTTTAAAATCGTTTCGAGATTATCACCAACCACTGATGATTTAATTACTTCTACATTTATTTCTGCCAAAGCAGAACCGATAAATGCTACATTTGTATTTATTGTCTGACCAATCAGGAGTTCATCTCCTATTGAAATGAGATATGCTTTCATAATATTTTTTTATTTGAATAAATTGATAATCAATTGCATAATTAAAAAAGTGTAAAAACCAGAAATTATATCATCAGCCATTATCCCCAAACCGCCTTTTAATTTTTCAACTTGTCTGGCTGGGAATGGTTTTATAATATCAAGAAATCGCCAGATTAAAAAAGCAAGAACAATCCAAATTATTTCTTTTGGAACATTGATTAAAGAAATCCAGGTACCAACCCACTCATCAATTGTGCATTCAGCAGGGTCTTTACCATATTTATTTTCAAATTTATCTGAAACTATTACACCTAAAATCGTAAAAAGAACAACTAAAAAAAGAACTGCTCTATAATCTTCTGATTTTGGAATAATAAGATAGATTATGAGTGCAACCAAACTTCCAAAAGTTCCAGAAGCAAACGGAATGTAACCAGTGTAGAACCCCGAACCGAATAACTTTTCAAACCAGTTTATCTGTGCCATTTAATAGCTTCCTGATCAAATGAGAGTTTAGCTGAATGTAAGAAATTCCTGAATGAACAGTGATCAAAGTAATAGTCAACATAACAAAGAAAACTAAGTCTTCATTCATCATCAGTTCGATATAATTTTTATAGTTTTCAATGAAAAAAGGAGTGTTTTGGAGAACGTATCCAACTAAGAGATAATAAAGAAAAATCATCTGAAGCAAAGTTTTCCATTTTGCGTAATAAGTTGTTTTGAAACCGATTCCTTTGCTGTCTGCAAGCACTCTAAGCAGAGTAACTGTTAAGTCTCTGAAAATAACAATTAGAACCATCCAGAGTGGTAAAATTCCGACAATGACAAAACCGATAAAGCAGGTTGAAGTGAGAATTTTATCAGCAAGCGGATCCCAGAATTTTCCCCAATCGGTGATGTAATTAAATTTTCTTGCAAGCCAACCATCATACCAATCTGTAATTGCAGCTATGATATAAACGATGAAGGAAATCTGAATCATCGTTGAATCTTTTGAAAGAAATAAAATTAGAAAAACTGGCGTCAGGATAATCCTGAAAATTGTCAATTGATTTGGTAAAATCATTTTCTAATCCGATTTATCACCAAGAATTTTCAGGAAAGGGAATTCATAAATTCCGGTGTTGTGTCCGTCCTGCCATACAATTGATATTGCATAATTTCCAACCTGATGGATTGATTTTATTCTGATTTGATTCTCTGAGTAAAGTGGAATATAGGTCGGACTTTGATTTTCTTTTTCAGCAAGACAAGTCGCACAAGGACAAAGTTTTCTTAATTTAACTAACGATGTAGTCTGAACAGAATTATCGTTCCAAAAAATTATCAACAAATCCTTATTCTCCGAAAGTTTTATTTGCTTAGGAAATATATTCATAAATTGATTTTCCGGTTAAAATCTCTAAAGCTTCCTGATATTTTCGGCTTGTATTCTTGATTATTTCTTCTGGTAAATTAGGAGCGGGAGGTTTTTTATTAAAGTTAATTGAATTCAGATAATCACGAAGATATTGTTTATCAAAACTTTCCTGCGATTTCCCGACCTGATATTTTTTTGCATCCCAAAATCTGCTCGAATCAGGAGTGAGAAGCTCGTCAATCAAAATGATTTTGTCATCAATCATTCCGAATTCCATTTTCGTATCAGCAATGATAATCCCTTTATTCAAAGCATACTGAAAAGCTTTTTTATAAATAGTGATTGAAATTTCTTTTACTTTTTCTATAACTTCTTTCCCAACAATTTCTGCCGCAAATTCTTCAGAAATGTTTTCATCGTGTTTGCCGACTTCTTCTTTGGTAGCAGGAGTAAAAATAGGAGTTTCAAGTTTTTGTGATTCTTTTAATCCAACTGGAAGTTTTATTCCGCAGACTTCTCCATCCTTCAAATAATCACTCCAGCCCGAGCCAGATAAAAATCCTCTTACAACACATTCAATTGGGATGACTTTTGTTTTCTTTATCAGCATACTTCGATGTTTTAAAGCATCTGAATATTCCTTACATTCCTGTGGAAATTCATCAACATTAGTTGAAATGATATGATTCTCGACTACATCTTTCATCAGATTGAACCAGAACTCAGAAATTTTTGTGAGTATAAATCCTTTTAATGGAATGCCTTGTTCCATAATTACATCGTATGCAGAAATTCTATCGGTCGAAACAATTAAAAGTTTGTCTCCCAAATCGTAAATGTCTCTTACTTTACCACGTTTTAGTAATTTGAGATTTGAAAAATTGGTTTGTAAAATTGGCTCTGTTTTCATAATTGCTGATTTGTTTTTGACAAATATAAATCAGATTTTAATAAGTAAGTGCTTAATTCAAAAGGTTAAATTGAGTCTATGTTATAAGAGTTTTATAACAACAGAGAAATTTTTAACAATGTAATATTTAAGCTAAATCATTATTTTTTCAACAACAATTTAAGAGTTTCAAATGCGACTTTGCATTTTCGAAGATGATGAATTCTTTAAATTCGAACCTTTGTGTTTTAGCAGACCGGTTTTTGATTTGAAAGTAGGAGCTTCTACTATCAGAGAGAAAATCGCAAGTATTCTGAATTTTGATTCATATTCAGTTTTGTGCAGAGATTACTTAAAAGATTCTATTGATTATAATAATTCGCAAATCCTGATAAATCAATTCTTTGATGATGATTATATTTTTGTTAATGGAAGAATAATTCCAGAGCTTGAAATCAATTCATTACTTTCTGAAAACTATCCTGCAGATTCAATACTTAAAAATGGTGATGTGATTATTGCTGCTTTTATTTCAAAAGAGAATGTCAGAAAATTTTTCATAGATAAAAATCCGGTTTTTGAAAGAGAAGTTTTTGACAATTTAAATTCATCCGAAAGTCAACTTAAGTATTTTACATACATCTGGGAATTGATTTATCAGAATGAAAAGTTCATCAATCAGGATTTTGAACGTTTCAACTCTGACATTTCAAAAAAGCGATCTGATAAATCAGTGACGAATTATCATCTAATAAACAATCAAAGAATTTATATTTCTGATTCTGCAGAGATTGGATTCGGTGTCGTTTTGGATGCAAGGAACGGAGCAATAATCATTGATGAGAATGCAAGTGTAATGCATAATTCCGTGATTTATGGTCCTTGCTACATTGGTAAAAATGCAATGGTAAAAAGTAATTCCACAATTTATGAAGGGACTTCAGTTGGAGATTTTTGTAAAGTTGCCGGAGAAATTTCGCATTCAATTTTGATGGATTATTCAAATAAACAGCACGACGGATTTTTGGGGCATTCATATCTTGGAAGTTGGGTAAATTTGGGAGCAGGAACTATAACAAGTAATCTTAAAAATAATTATTCAAAAATTCAGGTTGAACTTTCATTCGGAAAAGTAGTTACTAACTTACAGTTTCTTGGTTTATTGGCTGGCGATCATTCCAAATCAGCTATAGGAACAACTTTTAATACGTCAACTGTAATTGGATTCAGCAGTAATATTTTTGGCTCTGGTTTTCCCCAAAAATTCATTCCGTCTTTCGCCTGGGGATCAATTGATTCGAAAGTTGTTTATCAACCTGAGAAAGCTATTGAGGTTGCCAAAATAGTTTATTCCCGAAGGAATAAAGAGTTCAAAGAAACAGATTATAACTTATTTTTAAGTATTTTTAATGATACAGTTTCAATAAGAGAGAAATATGGATATAAATGAAGGAAATGAGTTGATTGAAAAACCTGTTTTAGATGGAGATGTAATCTCACAGGAATTTACAGAAGGAATTGCTATTTCACTTGAAGAGCATAAAGTTACTGATTTATACACCGGTGTCAGAGGAATTGCAGTTAAAATTCTCAACCGAATAGAAAAGACAGATGCATATTTAGAAAAGTTATTAGATTATGAAATGAAAAATTCCGATTTATCAGGTACGGATAAAGCTTTGCTTTTCGAAATCGTGCACGGTGTGGTAAGATGGATGGGAAGACTTGATTGGATTTTGAATGGATTTTATAAAGGTCAGTTTGCTAAAGCAATTCCAGATATGAAAAACGGATTGCGAGTAGCACTGTATCAAATCTTCTTCCTTGATAAAATCCCTGATTATGCTGCAGTGAATGAAGCAGTTGAATTCGTCAAAAAACTTCAGGGACAAAAAGTAGCAAATATCAGTAATGCAATTCTTAGAAATATTCTCAAATCAAAAGATGGAATCAGATATCCTGACCCGAACGAAGATTTAGTCGGTTATCTTTCGACTTATTATTCTCATCCGAATTGGATGGTCAAAAGATATCTTGATAGATTTGGCAGAGAAGAAACTGAAAAACTACTTCTTGCAAATAATGAAAAACCATTTCTTACTCTGAGAGTTAATTCAATTAAAACTAATCACGAAGAGTTCAAAAAACTTCTTGAGTCTGTTAATCTCAAGTACCGAGTAGGTAAGTATAACTCCGATTTTATTCAACTACAGAACCTGACAAACATCACCGCTTGGGAATACTTTTCAAAAGGTTATTTTAATATTCAGGATGAAAGCACTGGCTTAGCTTGTAAATTATTAGATTTGATTCCTGGTATGAGAATCCTTGATTTGTGTGCTGCTCCGGGAGGTAAAACCGCTTATATGGCGGCTCTGATAAAAGACAAAGGAGAAATAATCGCACTCGATAAATTTGATGCCCGATTAAAACTATTACAAAAAAATTGTGATCGTCTCGGTATTAAATCTGTCAAACCAACTGTGGCTGATGCTTTGGAATTCAGGGATGCTCCGTTTGATAGAATTCTTGTTGACGTTCCTTGTACCGGAACAGGAACGCTTTCGAAGAAGCCCGATATCAAATGGAAAAAAGATATTTTTGATATTAAAAAAATAGCTGAACATCAATTGAAACTTCTTCAAAAAGCAGCAACTTTAATCAAGCCCGGTGGAATAATTGTTTACAGCACTTGCTCAATTGAAGAAGAGGAAAACTTTCGGGTTGTTAAAAAATTTCTCGAGAATAATCCCGACTTTCAACTAAAATCAGGTAAAGGAATTTTATCTGATGAAGTATTAGACCAAAATGGTTGTGTTCAAACTTTCCCGCACAAGCATCAAATGGATGGTGTCTTTGCGGCTAAATTGGTTAAAACATAAAATTGTATGCTTAATCATTTTTCAGAAGAACTTAAATCAAAAAGAGAAGAAGCCGGATTAACGGTACAGCAGATTGCTTCAAAAACAAGAATAGACAAAAAGTATATCGAGTTTATGGAGCAAGGAAATTTTTCGTTTCTTCCTGAACTTTATGTTAAATCTTTTATTAGAGAATATGCTTCACTTGTTAATTTAGATCCAGAAGAAACAATTAAAAAATATTTACTTGCAAAAGAAGGTAAACTAATATCCGAAACTCATCAAACAGGTATAAAAGAACCCTCAGAAGAAAGAAAACATATACCTGAATCAACAAGAGTTGAAGCAAAATCATTTGTTGATGAAAACGTAGCAAATCAACCTCAGAGTCAATCCAATAAAAAAAATGGAAATTTAATCTTAATTTCTTTTTTGGTTTTGGGTTTACTGTTAATGATTGTTGTTTATTTCATTTTTACTTCCAGAAATGAAATAGTGATTGAAGAGACTCCTTTTGAGGAAATTGTAAATCAAAATAAAGAAAGGTTTCAAGAATCACCAAATAATGCAGAAGATTTTTCTTCAATTTCTACTGACAGTTTAAGTTTAGAAATTTTTTCTAAAGACACTACGTGGATTTATCTGATAATTGATAACTCAACATTAAATGAGTTTATGCTTTATCCTAATAACAAAATAATTATCAAAGCAAAATCATCGTTTGAAGGAACAATTGGAAATTCCGGTTCAGCTGTTCTTAAAGTCGATGATAAAAGTTTGGATTTTATAGGAAGAAAAAATTTACCTCGTCATTTCAGATTGACCAGAACAAAAGGATTGGAATATCTAAACACTCGACCATTATTTAATAGTACTGATGACAATAGATAAAATAAAAGAAAGAATTGATTTTCTAAGGAATGAGATTAATAAACACGACTATCATTATTATGTTTTATCTCAGCCAATAATCACTGATTTTGAATACGATCAACTTTACAAAGAATTAGAAAAACTTGAAGCAGAAAATCCACAATACATCACTCCTGATTCTCCGACTCAAAGAGTTGGAAACGATTTAACGAAGGATTTCAGACCTGTCAGTCATACTTTCCCAATGCTCAGTCTAGCGAATACATACACCGAAGAGGATTTATTAGATTTTGATAAAAGAATTAAAAAAGATTTGAATGTTAATGAATTAGAATATGTAGTAGAATATAAAATTGATGGAGCTTCAATTAGTTTGAGATACGTTGATGGTAAATTGATAACTGCTGCAACTCGTGGTGATGGTAGTATTGGTGAAGATGTAACAAACAATATAAAAACAATCCGTTCCATTCCTCTGAAAATCAATAAAGATTTAATCGAAAAAAACGATTTGAAAGATTTTGAAGCTCGTGGTGAAGTTTATATGAGTATTTCAGATTTCAATAAATTAAATGCAGAAAGATTGGAAAGAGGTGAAAAACTTTTTGCTAATCCAAGAAATTTTGCTTCAGGAACATTGAAATTACAAGACCCCAGAGTTGTTGCCAGCAGAAAATTAAATATTTTTATCTATTCTCTCTTATCAAATAATTCAAGATACAGAACGCATTGGGAAAATCTTTCTCTGCTGAAGCATTTTGGTTTCAGAACAAATCCTTTTTCGAAGTTATGCAAGAACATTTCTGAAGTTATTGAATATTGTAAATATCTTGAGACAAAGCGTGACTCTCTTGACTACGAGGTTGATGGTGCAGTTATTAAAGTAAACTTAATCGAGTTTCAGGAAAAATTAGGTAATATAGCAAAATCACCTCGCTGGGCAGTAGCATATAAATTCAAAGCAAAACAGGCAAAGACTAAAATAAAAGATATTGTTTGGCAAGTTGGAAGAACTGGAGCAATTACACCTGTAGCAGAGCTTGAACCCGTTTTCCTCGCTGGTTCAACTATTAGCAGGGCGACCCTTCACAATTTTGATGAGATTAAAAGAAAAGATATCAGAGTAGGTGATACAGTCTTAATTGAAAAAGGTGGTGATGTAATTCCAAAAGTTGTTTCAGTCATTTTTGAAGAAAGGCAGCAAGGAGTTTCCGAAACTTTACCGCCGGAAAATTGCCCGGTTTGTAATTCAAAAATATTTTTCCCTGAAAACGAAGCTGCTGCATATTGTGAAAATCCCGAGTGTCCAGATCAAATTAAAGCTCGATTGATTCATTTCGCTTCCAGAGGAGCTATGGATATTGAAGGGCTCGGCGAAGCTCTGATTGAACTTTTTGCAGATAAAGGATTTCTTAAAACTTTTTCAGATATCTACAAATTAAAACTTCATCGGGATGAGTTAATTCAAATTGAAAGATTGGGACAGAAAAGTGTTGATAAACTGCTTGAGAATATAGAGAAAAGTAAAAATCAGCCGTTTCATAAAGTTCTATTTGCATTGGGTATCAGATATGTCGGGGCTGGAGTTTCACAGAAATTAGTTGATCATTTTCATAATATTGATTCCATTATCAAAGCTGATGAGGAACAATTAAGTTCCGTTTATGAAATAGGACCAAACATCAGCAAAAGTGTAAAAAGATTTTTTTCAGAAGAGGCAAATATTAGATTGATTGAAGAACTAAAATCTCACGGACTAAAATTCTCTGCTAAGAAAAAAGATGGATTAGATACGAACTTCTTTACAAATAAAACGTTCGTTCTTACCGGAACATTAAAATCTTTTTCCAGAGAAGTCGCCTCACAAAAAATTATTGAATGTGGTGGTAAAGTTTCTTCTTCAGTTTCTAAGAACACAGATTATTTGATTGCCGGAGAAAATGCCGGCTCAAAATTAAGCAAAGCAAAATCACTTGGAATAAAGATTCTTTCAGAAGATGATTTTGTCAAACATTTGAATGAAATTTGTTGAAAAACGAAAATGATTGAAATAATTAAAGAAAAACTCGCTTATTACATTGTAAAGAAAAATCTAAAAGGAAATATTCCATTGCAACAATCATTTTCGAAGTTCTTGAAAAATTCTTTCAATTTTTTAATCGTAATGCCAGCGAATGATTCAGATTTCAGAAATTCTTTTATTGTTCTTGATTTTCTCGATAGTCAAAATAAGACACTAACAATTTTCACCAATGATTTCAGAGTGGCTTTATTGCCTGTTAAGTTCAGGAACAAATCATTAAGTTTCGCTATCACTGAAATAAATAAACTCAAATTACCTTCGAATGAATTGATTAGTAAACTAAAAAAGCTACAATTTGATGCAGTTGTTGATCTAAACAGAGAAGATAACCTTTTTTTTAGTTTTGTGTCAAATATTGTTGATTCTAAAGTTAGAATAGGTATCAAGAAAAAAAAATCAAATAGCTACTATAATCTGATTTTCTCAGATAATAATTTTGAGGGCAATATTTTTTATTCGAATTTATTAAATTGTTTGAAAATGTTTTAGGAGTAAAGATGAATTATCATACAAATAAAGTGGGTGACACTCTAATTTTTAAGTTAAATGAAAAAAAATTGGATACCAATATTTCTGGACTGTTGAAAGGGGAATTTACTCTTGCCTTTAAGGAAGGAAATTTTAATAACCTAATAATAGATTTAAGTGAAGTTGAAAGCTGTGATAGCTCAGGATTAAGTGCAATTCTTGTAGCTAACAGACTTGTATTATCTGGTAATGGAAAAATCAGAATTGCATCACCAAACGAAAAAGTTATGAATCTGATAAAAATTACGAAGCTCGACAGAGTTTTGGCTGTTAGCGATTCTGTTGAAGAAGCAATTTCAGAAATGGTTTAATTTTTCTGCTCCTTGCAATATTGTTTGATGTAATGATAAGCCAATAAATAACCTTTTTTCAAAGCTGTATCAAGGTCTTGACAAAATCCATCTTTATCACCCAATTCTTTTTTACACATTCCTCTGTAGAAATAAGCAGATTCGTGATTTGGGTTTAATTCGATACATTTGTCAAGCTTTTTCATGCTTTCTTCATAGTTACCAAGATTGTATTCACAAAAGCCAAAGTAGTAATTCGCTTCGGAACTCTCGGGTTTGTGATTCAAATAATTTTGAAAATCCTTTTTAGCCTCAGCATATAAACTCATCTCCACATAACATTTTGCACGGTGATAAAATGCGTGAACTTCCTTTAAACCTCTTTCCAAAGCTTTGGAATAATCGGAAATAGCTTCCTCAAAATAATTCAGATGACTATTACATAGTCCACGAGCATAATATGCGGAAGCTTCATTCATATTTAAATTTATAGCTGAAGTAAAATCGTTTATTGCTCCTTTAAAGTCATTCAATTTGACTTTGGCGATACCTCTTCTGAAAAATATTTCGTAATCAGGTGAAAAGATTTTTAAGGCTTGATCGTAATCTTCTAATGCTCCTCTAAAGTCTTTTAATTTTTCTCTTTCTTTTGCACGAGAAGTAAAATCTTCTTCACTGGCTTTTTCTAATTCAATATTTAAACTATGCTCTAAAATTTTGCGGGTGCGATAGGGGACTTTTTTTCTTCTTTTATCGATCAATCTGTATATGAAATAAGAAAGCACCACCAAACCTAAAATGATGTATAAAATGTCTGTATTCATTAAATTTCTTCTATCTTTTTGATAAAATATTTATCGCAGTATAAATTTAATAAATTTGTTTACTAAGCTAATAATTTGAAAAAATGAAAAAAAATAAAATTGATGACAATATTCTGAGAAACATCCAACTAATAATTCTTGATATGGATGGTACGTTACTCAATAACAATGGCAAAGTCTCTGATTCAATTAAGAACTCGATTAGTACTCTTCAAAATCTTGGTGTTAAAATCACTCTTGCTTCTGCCCGAGTTCACTCATCAATTATAAAAATTGCAGAATTACTCGACATTGATTTACCATTGATTTCGTTAGATGGAGCATTGATTAAAAATAAAGATGGTAATATCGTAATTCACCAAGCTACAATAAGAGCAGCAATTGTTCGAAAAGCAATCCGGCTAGCTGAACAATATTTACTTCAAATTGGATTGTGTCATCAGGATGAAATTTTCTATAATGAAGATAGTTCAACCCTGCCTATGATATTAGAGAAAGCAGGTGCCAAGTACACAGAAGTAAGGTCTTTTGAAAGTCATATTAAAAATACTTTGGAAATTGTATGTACAGGAGATAATAAAAAAAGTCTCGAACTTTTAGCGAGAAAATTAAAATTTCCATTTTTCGTTGGGATTTCGGTAAATATTTTCCGGTCAAGATTATACCCCGATATCCATTATTTGGAGTGTAAAAAATCTGGTTCTTCTAAAGCTAATGCACTTTATAAACTAATAAGTTATCTTAAAGTAAAAGAAAAAAATACAATGGTTGCTGGTGATTGGTATAATGATATACCAATGTTCAAAACAAAAGCCATTAAGGTTGCATTAAAGAACTCAATCCCGAGATTAAAAACGAGAGCAGACATCATTTTGAACAGAACAAACGATGAAGATGGATTGCAAGAGATATTAGAAAAAATTATCTCCCTAAAAAGTTAAAATGAAAATAGATCCCACTAAAAAAGGTATTAAACGAAAGTTTTTAATTTTTACAATAACTACATTGTTCATTGTA
>CAKZLD010000202.1 GCA_937125135.1 uncultured Ignavibacterium sp. | reverse complement strand
CCAGCAGTAGTACCTTTGAACTTAAAAATAATTCCAAGACCAATACCAAGAAATGTCGCTCCAAGTAGAATTAAAAACATAAAATCATTTTTGTATAAATCAGCAATCGTTTGACTTTTATGTAGAGGGAAACCGCCAATTATTGGAGTTTCACCACGAAAAAAATCTATAAAGAAAGCACTTAGAGTAAATCCATAAAAGGTTTTAATTCCGAATTCTTTACCTAATTCCTTTATACCCCAAATGTAAAGGGGAATGTTTAACAACCAAATCATTACACCAACAGGAATAGTATTAGAAGAGAGATAATGAATTGCCATCGATAAACCACTTACCCCACCCGGAACAACTTTAGCATCGACAAGAAAAACTCCAATACCTATTGCCATTATAGCAGAACCTAACGTGATAAAAAAGTAATCTAGAAATGCCTGATATTTTGATTCTTTAAACATAGAAATTTCTTTTATTCAAATTTAAAGTATTTAGCAGGTAAATAAAACTTTTTAAGTTAGGTGGTGTAATTAAGAACTGATATTTTCAGGATTAGGATTGAGTGCCTGATTTATTTTATTCATAATTGGTTCCATATTTTTTTCAGCTTTAGTTTTGAGGGAATTTTCGTTCTCAAGTTTTTCTTTTTTCAATTCCTCTATTCTTTTATTGATAATTTCCACTTTTTGATTGTACTCTTCTGTCAAAGTAGAAATCTTTTTATTAAAATCTTTTCTTATGAGTTCGATATTAAATTCTTTTTCTCTCTTTAGTTGAGCTATTTTTCTTTTCAAATTAAGTTGGTAATTACTTTTTTCAATAAAAACAAAAAATGAATAAATTAAAGAAATCACTACACCGACTAAAAATGTAATAGCAGCCCATTTAATTCCACCTATTATCAAATAACTCATCAAAGAATGAGATTTATTACTTGTGTAATCAAGATTCAGATAATTTGCGACAATTGCTAAAATGAAAACTAAAATTGATGTAACAAAATTATAAATCATAGAATTTTGTAGAGCTTCAAATGGATTATATTTAGAAATTAAATCCACATTAGAGAGTAAATGCTCTGACTCGGAAATAGCATTTGTTATTGATTCATCGAATAATCTAATAGACTCCTGCATTCTCTTTTCTGCCTGTTCTTTGGATTTAGAAAGATCATCCTCTAATTCATTCTTTTTAATTTCAAATTCTCTGATTCTTCTATCATAGTCTCCAATTTTCTGATATAAATCTGTATAATATTTTTTCTTCACATTTTCTTTAAGATTTTCAACAAGACTTAAGAAAATCTTTTCAATAAATGGAATAATTAACTTGAAGAAAACTGTATTTATGTTGTTTTTATCAGAAAAAACGTGATTGAGAAATATTAGCTTTTCAACTAAATGTTCATCTAAATATTCAACTAAATTAATTTCGTTGATTGCATTTATTCTCTGCTCAATATTATCAAATGTTATTTTCTTATCAAAATTGCTTGAAAGTACTTTATTTATAATTTTATGGCTCGATACTAACTCATTGAAATTGAATATATTAGGTAAAGTAGGGTTTTGTAAAAAATAGTAAAACTGACTAAGATTAGTTTTTTCTAATGCAAACTTTATTTTATCTAAATCAATTGAAAGAATTTTAGTCAATGAATCTTCAACCTGATTAAGCATATTTAATTTTGCATAAATATTGCATTTTAAGAAATATGCATTCACACCTTTCGGATTAGTCGATGTGGCAATATTTAATTTTTCTTCCGCTTCTATCCAATTCCCCAAATTTGTAAGTATGTAAGCTTTATACAAATTTAT
>CAKZLD010000201.1 GCA_937125135.1 uncultured Ignavibacterium sp. | reverse complement strand
GGTCCAAAGCCTACTGGTCTGAGATATTGCATTAATTCAGTTGCAATTAAGTTTATTCCTAAAAAATAAAACTGTCACAACTCTACTTATTTCAGCTTGATTGTGACAGTTTGAGAAAACTTTGTTAAAGATTATTTTGCCTCTGCGTGAGCCATCCAATAACCTGATAAGCTAAACACTTTTGAGTCAGCCCAGGTTCTTACTTTTAATGTAAAACCATCTCTTGAGATAGAAATAGCTTCTACATTATATCTGCTGTTGGAATTTTTATCTGTGTCAATTTGAGTTACTGACAAAACAACGGTTGGTTTTGTATCAAATGGTTTTGGAAATTCAACATCAACAGTCATTGTTCTTTCACCGGTATTTTTGTCCATATTGTAGCCAGCGATACTTGGATTAACTGTCCATGTTCCACTTTGTACCACAGACTGAGAAAATGCTACAGATGTAAGAGTTGTGAAAACGATAATAAGAGCAAATAATTTTTTCATAAATCCCTCCTTAACTTTAATAATTTTAGTTTTAGTGAATTGTAATTCAAATTTAAGACTACTATTTGATTTATCCAATTAAATTAAAGCAAATTCCAATTGTTAAATCTTTAAAGTTAATATTGTGTTAATAAGTTTATTATTTATTGTTGAAAAAGTATAATTTATCAACACATTAAAAAAATATGTTAATATCCAATTTGTAAATTAAAAATAGTGTTAAAAAATAATTTGATTAAATACTGAAATCTTATGTATTTACAATCATATTAACATTTTAACAATATAATTATAATCACTAAAACTATTTAAATACAGATATAATTAAAAAGTATGTTGATTGAAAATCAGAAATCCAGATACTTATCAGGCATTCTGTCTTTTGGATTATTACCTTTCAGATAATATTCAAACCATTCCATTGTTCTGACTAAATAATCATATCGTGCAGTATTCTTTGAATTTCCGTGTCCTTGTCCCGGATAAAAAACTAATCTAACTGGTGTTTTGCTGTGAATTTTCAATGCACGATACAATTCCAATCCCTGTGAAGGATGAACTCTTGGATCTTCCTTTCCGTGTAAAACAAGAGTTGGAGTTTTAGATAGATGAGCATATCTCACTGGACTTCTCTCCCAAACTAACTGTTCATGTTCGTGTGTCCATATTCCCCAATGAACATAGTAATCTTCATAAGGAATGTCAGTTGTATTTCTTTTTGATACCTGATTTCCAATTCCTACAAAAACGACAGAAGCAGCAAATCTGTTAGTGTGTTTTGTTGCAGCCCAAGCGGAGAAATATCCTCCATATGAGCCACCACCGATTCCAACTCTTAAACTATCTACGTATCCTTTTTTTATAAGATAATCTATTCCATCTATTACATCATCGAATTCTTTTCCTGCAGGATCGCCAAAACCCATCATAGTGAATTCAACACCTCTACCTGATGAAGCGCGGTAATTTGGCATAAACACAAAGAAATCTTTCGCCGCAGCAAATTGTCCCCAACTTTCATAACCAGTATTCCATCCGTTTTGAATAGCGGCTTCAGGTCCTCCGTGAATATAGTTGATTAACGGAAATCTTTTTCCAGATTCAAAATTTAGTGGATATATTAAAACACCTTCTATCCTCAAACCATCTCTTGCTGAATATTCTATCTTTTCCTGCTTTGCTAACTTAATTTCATTTAACCAGGAATTATGATTAGATAACTTTTTAATTCCATCAGAAAGTGAGAAAACGAATAACTCGGATGGATGCTCAGCAGTATTTCCGGAAAAAGCAAACATTCCATTATTAAAATCAAATTGATTGAACACTACTTTTCCACCTTCAATTATTAATTTTCTTTCAGGAGAGTTGATTTTTTGTTCACTCATAGTAATGTCAACACCTTCTTCAGAACTGAATAGAACGGTTTCATTGTCTTTCCATTCGACTGAAATTACAGAGCCCTCAAAACCTTTTGAATAATTTTTTAACTCTTCAAATTTTTTCTGATTAGGAACTTCACTTATAAAGAGACTTCCACTAACCGCATCATTTATATTCGCTGCTGAAATAAATGCAAGGTATTTTCCATCAGGACTAAAACTTAGTTGAGATAATTTTCCCGGGTTTTCAACTAATTTATATTTTGCTCCTGTCTCCGTATCAATGATGTAAATTCGTTTGAACATATAAGAATCATCAACTAAGTTTTTATCAGCAATAGCAGCAGCAATTGTTTTTGAATCTGGAGACCAGTCAAACTCAAATACTGAGACAGCGGAAGTAACTTGTTTGATATTCTTTGAGTTGATATCATAAACGTAGAGATTTCTGCTCTGATATTCTTCTTCATAGATTTCCGCATCAAAACCTTTGGAGAGCAGTTCGCTTTTTATAGAACTTACATCATCCAATCTTACAAAAGCAATTTTGTTTCCATCAGGACTTATCTGATATGAAAGAATATTCGCATTTTCAGAAAATATTTTTCGTGGTTTTCCACCATCTCTTGATATAGAATAAAGTTGAGAAAACTTGTCTTCTTCTAGTTTTGCAACAAAATAAATATCCTTTGAATTCTGATTCCATTGAATTGAAGAAACGTTTAAGTTTTCCCTAAAAATTTGATTA
>CAKZLD010000200.1 GCA_937125135.1 uncultured Ignavibacterium sp. | reverse complement strand
AGAATTGATTGAACATTCATTTTCTCTGCTACTTCACTATCGTGAAGAGAATCACCAATAAGCACAACCTGCTCCTTCGGATATTCTATTTCTTTTCTCAATGAAATTCCAAGTTCTGTTTTTCCTCCAGCGTAAATGTTATCGAGTCCTCTTATCTTGACAAAATATTTTTTGATGTTAAAATGCTTCAAAATCTCTTCAAGATTATCCTGCTTATATGCTGAAAGAAGATATTGCTGAATTCCAATCTCATCAAAATATTCAACTACGTTTTTAGCTTCATCAAATAGCTTCAATGAATATTTATTCTTTTCATAATTTTCTATGAAAATTTTTCCAAGTTCTTCAAATGATTTTTTAGAGAAATCAAATCCAGCTTTTGCGTAGTAATCTTTTACTGGAAAAGTAAAAATATTTCTGTATTCAGTTAGCGATAATGGTTTGAGATGATTTTCGACTAAGAGATTATTCAAGATATTAAGACAATATTCAACGTCATTCAATAAAGTTCCGTTCCAGTCCCAGATGACAGCTCGGATGTTTTCAAACTTCAAAGTAGTCCTTTTAATTTGTTTATGAAATCATAGATAATTTCTGCAGTAATTCCCCATACAATTTCAGGTTGTGTTTCGTAAACAAGAATTCTGTGTTTATGTGTCCCCCATGGCTTAGAATATTTTTCTGGCAGATTAAACTTTTTTGCCGGGAACAGTTCAATCAAATTACCTTCAGAATCAAAATAACTCGGAATCACCTGCGATTTGGCATAAAACACTTTTGGTTCATTTTCAATAAAATATTTTACTGGCAGTGTAAAAACAGATTCAACTTCAGAATGATCATAATCTATTTCATTCATATTTTGAATTAATAACTGCACAATGTGAACGTCAATTAAAGCACCGAATGGAGTAATCAAAGAGCCGTACTTTCCTAAATGTTGAATTTTTTCTCGACTGATTCCAAGTTCTTCAGATGTTTCTCTAATTGCAGTTAATGAAGAATCTTTTTCATCGTTGTCACATTCACCACCGGGAAGACTCACTTCTCCGCCCTGTCTGATTTCTGCAGCCCTTTTCTCGAAAAGAAAATGTTCTTCACCATCTTTATAAATTAACGGAATAGCAACAGATGCTCGGAAATACTTTTCATCTCCGACTAAATAATTTTTCTCGAGTAAATAATCCAGTTTTTCAATTATCATATTTTTATTGTTTTAGCTCTGCAAAAATAGTTTTATTCTGTTAAACGAATAATTTATTTTAGAGCAAGTTAATAATATTAAATACTTTGAGACATAAAATTAATCGAATAGTAGTTTTTATCTTGATTTCTTTCCTGCTGATTAACAGCGGACTTTATGTAATAATGTTTTTTTCTTCTGTTAAGATTGTGAAGAAAACGATTCATTATTTACTTGAGAATGATGAACTTTCCGAAAAACTGATTATTGTTTCTATTGCAAGAGAAGACATCAGTAATCAAAAGTTAAAGTTTGAATTCATTGAAGAAAGAGAATTTCGATTAAACGGTCAAATGTATGATATTAAAAAAGATTTGTCTGATGAAGATTCATTGAGATATTTATGTTACCTCGATGAACACGAAAATCTTCTTGAAAAATTATTTGCAAAATTCTCCGACTCTGAAAAAGATAAAAAATCTAATCATCTACAAAAGATTACTTTCATCCCATTTATTGGACTTTTTTTCCAACAGACTGACACAACTCTAAATTTCTTTTCGGAATTAACTTTCGAGGGAATTCGGTCTGAACAAATCTTAAAAAATTACTTTGAAGTTTTAACTCCACCACCGCAAAAGCTGAATTTTAATTCCGTTTCCTAAAGATTCAGTTAACAATTCAGTTTTTATTCAATATTAAAGGAGTTAAAATGAAAATTTTTAATTTAGGATTTTTTTTGCTTTTCCTTTTACTTTTACTTTATCCTGAATTTACAAAAGCTCAGGAAAATGATGTTAAGCCAACAGAAATTGATACAATTAAATATCAAACAGACGAAGTTATTGTAACTGGAACAAGAACAAACAAAAAAATAATTGATATCCCCTATCCTGTTGTAAGAATATCGAACAAAACTTACAAATACGATAGGAAAACATCAATCAGTGATGTTCTCAATGTAGTTCCCGGTGTTTTTATGCAAAACAGATACGGCAATCACGATGTAAGAATTTCAATAAGAGGATTTGGAAGCAGGTCTAATTCCGGTATTCGTGGCGTAAGAATTCTACTTGATGGTATTCCTGAATCTGAACCAGATGGTCAGACCAGAATTGAAGCGATTGATTTCAATTCAGTTGGAAGTATTGAAATTGTGAAAGGTAATTCATCTTCTTTATACACAAATGCTCCTGGTGGAGTTGTAAACTTTATTAACGATATAAACTTTCCAACTGATTTCGTTACTTTATTTAACGACTTTGGTTCTGCAAATTTGAGAAGGAGTGGTTTCAAATTAGGATACAGAACTCCAGATTACGGATTTCTTGCAACCTATACTTATCACAATTATAAAGGATACAGAAAACACAGCGAAGATTATTGGCATATTGTGAACACAGTTCTTGAAACAGATCCGGGGAAGAATACAAATCTGCAAGTGCTTGGATATTTTGTCACGGGTCTGATAAGATTGCCGGGGTCTTTAACAAAAAAAGAAATGGATGCGGATCCATTTCAAGCTGCAAAACGTGAAGTTGATTTTGATTTCAGAAGAATTTCTAAAAAAGGAAGAGTAGGTGTCAGATTAAATTCAAAATTTGGTGAATCTCTTAACAATGAAGTTGAAATTACAACCTATGGAACGATAAAATATTTCGAGAGAACTCAAAGAAACTATAGAATTATAAACAGATATGGATTAGGTGCTTCAGGTCGCTTTACCAATAAATCAATTCTGTTTGATAATCTCGAAAATGAATTCACTATTGGCGGTGATTATCTCTATCAAACCGGACCCATTGAAGACTACAACAATATTGCCGGTAAGAAAGGTGATTTGCTGAACAATCTTACTGATGAAACAATAGGAAACTCAGGGTTTTTCATTCAAGATAATATTGAAATTCTGAAACGAAAATTATTCCTGCTTGTTAGTGGTAGATATGATAATGTTTATTTTGATCAGAAAGATCAGTTACTTGCAAAAAGAAGCGACATCAGAAGATTTGAAGCATTTACACCAAAAGCAGCATTGAATTATAAACTCACTCCCTCAATTTCAGTTTACACTTCTTATGGAATGAGTTTCGATTCGCCTGCTGGAAACGAATTAGATAATTATCCTTTAAGTTCAAACAGAGGAACAACTCTTATCAATCCAGATCTCAAACCTCAGAAATCAAATAACTTTGAAATAGGTATCAAAGGAAATATTATTGATTTTGAACAGAAATATTTTGGTAATACCTATTTTGAATTAACATTTTTCAATAGCATCATTTCTGACGAAATTGTTCCTTTTGAGGTTTACGGAGATGTTTTTTACAGAAACTCTGCGAAAACTAATCGAACAGGAATAGAACTTGGTGTAAATACTTCTATTATTGAAGGATTAAAATTTGGTTTGTCTTATGCGTATTCAAATTTTAAGTATGATGAATACAAAGCCATCTCGATTGATGCAGATAGTCTTGGGAACATAATAACAAAGACTAAAGATTTCGCTGGTAATTCTGTTCCATCAGTCCCTGAGCATAATTTATTTACATTTTTGGAATATGAACATAGCTTCAGCTACAACTTTTTAGGATTTATTAAAGGAACTCTTCAATATGTTTCAGGACTATTTGTCAACGATGCAAACGAAAATAAAACTGACGCATATACACTTTTAGGATTTACATCAGGATTTGAATACAAACTCGGAAGGTTTTCACTCTTGCTTTCTGGTGGTGTTAATAATATTTTGGATAAAAGATATGTAGGTTTCATAAATATTAATTCAACAAGCAAGAGATTTTATGAAGCAGGTGAGCCGAGAAGTTATTTTGCTTCATTCAGAATAGGATATAATTTTTAATGAAATATTTGATGTTTTTTTTCTTATTATTTTTTTTAACATCCACTTCCTTCTCACAAGGAAGTGGATTATCTATTGGAGCTAATTATCCAATTTATCCAAGTACTGTATCTCAAACTGAAACTTTTATAACAAAACATCCAACAAACAAGGATATACTTTTTTCTACTGCAAATACGATTACCTTTCAACCTTCCTTTTTCGTAAGTGAAGGAGTATATGCGACAACAAACAGAGGAAGTAGTTGGTTTGGAAGTGATACCTGTAATGGAGCAAACATTTTATTTCATCAAGGGGATCCGGGAATAACAATTGATAAAAATGGAAGATTTATTCTAACTCGTTTAGGAAGACCACCTTTCTATGGAATTTATTCTCACTTCTCGACAGACAATGGATTAACTTGGTCAACACAAAAACAAATCACTCGTGATGGTGAATCGCTTTATGAAAGAGCAAGTGTAATTGCAGATATTAATCCAGCAAGTAATTATTATGGACGAGTTTATGTTGCGTGGGTAAGATTGGCAGGAAGTTTCCCAGTTGAGTTTTCTTTTACTGATGATATCGAGCAAAGCTGGAGTAACAAAATTATTGTCAACTCATTTAGTCAAAGAAGTTCGGGACCTGATATTGAAATCGGTTTAAATGGTGAAGTCTTTGTCTGTTACGCTATTGTATCAAGCACATCCCCTTTTAATGAAGTCGCTATTGCATTTGCAAAATCAACAAATGGTGGACAAAACTGGAGCGTAAATAATAACGCCTTTGAAGTAACTGGTATCACTGGTGTACTTCCGACAAAATCCAACATACGAGTAAATGGATTGCCTCGAATCGCAGTTGATAAATCAAACTCTCAATACAGAGGTACAATTTATATCGTTACAACTCAAAGAAATAGACTTCCTGCAGGAAGTGATCCCGATATAATTCTCTATAAATCTACCGATAATGGAAACACTTGGTCTCAACCAATCAGAGTAAATCAGGATAATTTTAACAACGGAAAAATTCAGTACTTCCCTGCCATTGATGTAGATGATTATGGAGGAATAAACATTATTTACTATGATGATAGAACGACAACTTCTGATTCTTCAAGTGTTTTTCTGTCTCGTTCGACAGATGGCGGAATAACCTGGACAGATTATAAAATCAGTGATAAGAATTTCAAACCAACTCCAATTGGAGGATTGGGGCAAGGTTATCAGGGTGATAATATTGATATCGTTTCTGTTGAAAATAAAATCTTCCCAGTTTGGATGGATAACAGAACAGGTAATTATCAAATTTGGACTACCCCGATTTCTTTTCAACCAAATTCAGTAAACAATGAAAATGTTGTTCCAAAAGATTTTATTTTGGAGCAAAATTATCCAAATCCTTTTTCCGCTGGTGCAAGCTCATTCACTTCGAGAAATTCAGGAACAAAAATCAGTTGGCAATCTCCAATTACCGGATGGCAAACTCTCAAAATTTATGATATACTTGGGAATGAAATTATCACACTTGTTAATGAATTCAGAGAAGCTGGTAAATACGAAATTGAATTTAATCCAAATGTAATTGATAAAAAGTTGGCAAGCGGAGTGTATTTCTACAGATTGCAAATTGAAAATGGCTCAGATTCAGGATTGAGATTCGCAGAAACTAAAAAGATGATAGTGCTACCCTGATTTTTTATTTCAAATAAATCATTGATTTTGTATTAACTCTTTCACCGATTTTCAACTGATAATAATATACTCCTGACGGTAAAGAATTTTTCATAATATATGAAATCGAATGAGAACCTGAATTGAAATAACCTTCGGCAATTGTATCAATTTTTTGTCCAAGAGTATTAAATAATTTGATTGTCTGAAAACCTGAAACTGGAGAATTCCATTTTATGTTTGTGCTGTTATTAAAAGGATTCGGGAAATTCTGAAATAATTCAAAGTCTTCTAAAATATGTTCACCTTCTCTCAAGATAGTATTTGGAAGTAAGTTGTAGTAAAGAATCATTCCACTATCAGCAACTGCAATTCCAAACGTTGAGTCAATAAATTCAATATCATAAACTATAATGTTATCAGGAGTCGGAATGGTTTCCCAGTTGTAACCGAAATCTTTGCTGTAAATAAATTCATTCTGAAAAGTCCCCCAGATTTCACTTAAGGTACGTTTAGACATTCCACGTATTACACCATAAAATGGAATTTCAAAGAAAGTCCAAGTACTTCCGAGATTAATCGTTTTGAAAACAGCATTTGGATAACTTCTTTCTATATCACTCGCAATTGTGAGAACTGAAGTTGAATCAAGAAAAACCATATCGAAGAAGGGATCGGCATAAGCCGAATCAGTTGACCAAATTTGTCCTCCGTTGGAACAATGCCAAAGTACTCCACCAAAATCGAAATAGCCACCAACTGCAAATCCGTAATTTTTATTTATGAATCTAATTTTTCTTACTGGGTATTGTGAAAAGATAGAAGTGTCTCTTTGAACCGGTAACCAATTTTCTCCTGCATCTGTTGTGTAGTGAAACATATTTTGATCACCACCAATAAATCCAGTAATAGAATCTGTGAAGCATATGGAGTAAAGCGTTACATCATCAGGTCTGAATCTTTTTCTCGACCAGCTCCTTCCTCCATTAGTAGTTGAAAGAATATTATTCAAAACGGTTATTCCGTTTGAACCATTTTCAATTGCCCAGCCTCTGTTTTTATCAATAAAAAAAATGTCTGTTATTTCAAAATCAGCATTATAATTCTGAATTTCCCAAGTAGTGCCTTTATCACTTGAATAAAGAATATAAGAGCTATCTCCACCAATCCAGATATTCAAAGAATCTAAGACAAAAATTTGTTTAAG
>CAKZLD010000199.1 GCA_937125135.1 uncultured Ignavibacterium sp. | reverse complement strand
TTTCCTTTATAATGTCATTTAATTGAAATGTTTTCCCATCGGATAAGCGAAAGTTAAAACCCTGCAGAAAATAATTTCCGTGAGCTCCACCTGTAAACTCATAATGATCCATCACGATGCTTAAAAAATCGTTAGACAGATAAGTTAATTTAAAGGATGTTTCAAAACTAAATACCCAGTCTGCAGGATAGTCAGCAAATGGTTCTGAGTCAGAGACAAACTCTTCATAAGTTTTTAAAACTTCAAGGAATTGATTTTTGAGAAATGAATTTATTTTATTCTGAACCTCTGCGTTTTTCATTCCTCGTATTTGAGGATAAGATATTTTAACATATACAGAAGTATCTTCATTGCATTTATAAATATCATTCGAAAAAACTTTGATACTGTCTGTTGTTGCAAATATGTTTTTAATTAGTATTAAACATATTATGAATAAATATTTCATTTTGATGATTATTTATTTTTTGATTTGAATTTGTTTTCAATAAACAGTACTAATTCTGAAAAGATATAGCCGAATATAATACCTAAGATTGCTCCTCCAATAATGTCCGACGGATAATGCAATCCCAAATAAACTCTTGAAATGGCTACTAAAGATGCTATTATAAAAAGAATAGCTCTGAACTTTGGAAAAAGAAAAGAGAAATAAGTTGCTGCTGCAAAGTTATTAAGTGCGTGATTAGAAGGAAACGAATAAGTACCTGTACATCCAAGTGGAGTAATAACATCTGTCAGAGCATCGCATGGTCTTGGTCTGGCAAAAAATTCCTTAAGCAATCTGTATCCTGTTTGATCTGTAACCGCAACCATAATTAAAGTTACGATTACAGCTATCTTTCCTCTTTTACCACCAAATTTCCAGGTTATTCCTAACAAAATCACATAAGTAATAAACCAGTTATTAACACTTGTTATTATAGAAAAGAATTTATCTAAAAAAGGCAACGATAATGAATGATTGAAAAAGTAAAATACAGCGAGGTCAATTGAATATAAAAATTCAGACATAAAATCCTTTCAAAAGTCAGGGCAAAATTACTGAATAGAATTTTGGAATGAAAATAATAGTGTCTATTTAATAATACAATTTCAAAATCATATTTTGATTGCACATCATTTCAATAGTTTTTTCTGGCAAGATTATTGACAAAATTAAAACTGTTAAATACTTAAACCCGTTCATCACTTGTATTGATTGTTTATGTATTATTCTCAATCATAAAAATAGATAGACCTTAAGTTTGTACAGAAAAATAAATCAATAAATTAAAATGGAGATATAATGAAAAACATTTATTACACAGTTGCTGCAATAGTATTTTTTTTCAGTTCATTTATTTTTTCGCAGGAGGATACTACTAAAACAACAGAAGAAACTAAAGATAAAAAATGGAGATGGGAATCAGAGGAACATGATAAAAAATACGATTTTGACTTTGATTTTGATTTTATAGGCAGTAAAAACAAGCCCGCAATTTCCCTGAATTATGGCATAACACAGCTCAAAAGAAAAGATGTTGTTACCAATAATTTGATAGATCCTATTAGCTTCGAATTAAAACTTGGAACTATCAAACAAAAAAATATTTTTGATAAGGAAGATTTAATCAAAGAGAATTTCAAATACTTCACGATAAGTAATTTCTCTTCATACCTGAAAAATAAAAATTCAACCTCTGTAGATATAAATAGTGATACCTGGAAATTCGGATTTGGAAAGCAGAGAGGCTATGGATATAAATTAAGTCAATCATTTGCAATTATACCTTACACAGAAAGCTCATTAAACTGGTCAAGAATAAATTTTGCTTATGATACAAATTCAGTCGGAATAAATGACAGAAAAATTATGGAGATGTATGATGAAACTTTTAGATTTGGTAACAGTAGCTCGGGTGGAATAAAAATTCAGGCTTTTGAAAATCTTGCGTTAGATTTTTCTTATGAGAGACAAATTGTTTTTCAAAGAGTACTTTTCTGGAAATGGGCAGGAAGCTCAATAATAGAGCATGCTTCACATAGACTATTGGATAGTTTTATTGACAAAATATTTGACTCGTCTCCTTATGCTGCACCAATAGTATCTTTTGTTTTGAAAAATGCCTTGTCCTATGGCATCTACGAATTGAGACAAGAGAAAATGAACTGGCCATTTAACAGCGAGTCACCATTAAGTTTCGACCAATTCAAGATTGGAGTTACTTTTATTTTTTAATAGAGAATGGTTGTCCAAATTCAGTGAATCATAAACTGATATTTGGACAACTTTTTTTATTTAGAATAGATGTAATTATTCAGCACTTCAACGGTTGTTTTGCATTGCAGTAAATCTACTTCCAACAAGTCACGCATTGATAAAACTCCGACAAGTTTTTCACCATCAATAACCAGAATATGTCTTGTTTTTGCTTCTTTCATTTTTGCAAGGGCTTCAGCAGAAGATTCGTTTATCTTTGCAATGACTAAGTTGGTTGACATTACTTCATCAACAAGAGTTTCTTTGACATCTTTATCAACGGCAATAATTCTCTTAACTAAATCACGCTCAGAAAAAACACCAACTAATTTATCGCCATCCAGAACAGGGACAATTCCAACAGACTTTTCAGCCATGAATTTAACAACATCATAAATTTTTGTTCCTGTTTGAACGGAATGAACTTCACTTGATTTTAATAAGTTTTTTAGTTCATCCATATTTCCTCCTAAATTTTTTTAGAAAAATAATTGCCAAATAAATAATTTCAAATAGTTTCAGAAGATTTTTCTATTTCATAACTCAACTCAATTGATAACATTAATTGAGCTAATTTTGAATATAAAATCAAAATATTTTTGGAGAACTTTGTTCTATGCACAACGTCTTTGATAAATTTTTTTACCCGCGATCTATTTGTATTATTGGCGCTTCATCCAAACCAAAAAGTCTTGGCTATGAACTAACCCGATCAGTTATCGAATATAATTATAAAGGCAAACTATTTCTCGTTAATCCAAAAGGAGAGGAAATTTTTGGAATAAAATGTTTTAAATCCATCACTGACATCTCTGAAGAAATAGATCTGGCAATATTGATGGTTCCTAAACAATTTGTTGAATTAAGCCTTAAAGAACTTATATCAAAAGGAATTAAAGCAATTATTTTAATTACCGCAGGCTTTAAAGAAACTGGGGAATCAGGCGCTGAAGCCGAGAAAAGGATTATTGAGATAGTAAAAAAATCTGATGCAAGATTAGTCGGTCCTAATTGTATGGGAATCATTAACTCCCAAAATGAAATAAGAATGAATGCAACATTTGTCGCTGAACAACCGCGTGAAGGTAAGTTAGCATTCTGCTCTCAAAGTGGAGCTATTGGTGCTGCAGTTCTGAACTCATTGAGAGAGACAGATATTCGCTTCGGACAATTTATAAGCGTTGGAAATAAAGCTGATGTGAATGAACTTGACTTGCTGAATTATTGGAACTCAAATGATGATATAAAACTGATATGTTTTTATCTTGAGAGTTTTGTAAACGGTGAACGATTTATTAAATATTTTATTGATAATCATATTTATAAACCAGTGATAATTCTAAAAGGGGGTAGAACAGAAAGTGGAATTAAAGCTGCTTCATCTCACACTGGTGCAATTGCGAGTTCTGATAAAGTTGTTGATTCGGTTCTAAAGCAATTTGGAATTATTAGGGTTGACGATTTAAACGATATGTTTAATACTGCAAAAGGCTTTGAAGATTTTCCGATACCTCTGGGAAACAAAGTCGCAGTAGTTACAAATGCTGGTGGACCCGCAATACTTACTGTAGATTCTTTAGAAAAAAATAATTTGGTATTAGCTGAACTTTCAGAATCCACAAAACAGAAACTAAAACAAATTGTTCATCCTGAGGGAAGTGTTAATAATCCGGTTGATTTATTGCCCGGAGGAACTGCTGAGCAATTTAAGTCTGTTGTGGAAATTCTTTTGACAGATGATAATGTTAATTCTGTGATTTCAATTTTCGTTGAGCCAATTATGGTGAAAGCTTTTCCTGTTATTGAAGGTATAAATGAAATAGAAAGTGAGAAACCAATATTTCAAATAGTAATGCCACTACCTGAGTTCTGGGAAGAATATCGTCAAAATTCAAAAACCCGAAAACCTCTTTTCAGATTTGCAGAGGACGTTTCTGTTGTGATAAAAAATATGTTGACTTCCAACAATTCAATTTCTCACTCAGATAGACTGAAAGAGAAATACAACAAAACGAATAACGATTTGTCTGAATTCAAAGGAAAATTCCTCCCACAAAATTTAGTGAGTGAAATTGCAGTTAAGTATTCAATTCCTTTGGTTGAGCAGAGGGTTTTTCCTGTTGATGAAGTAGATAAAACCACGTTTAAATATCCTATTGCTCTAAAAGCAATTGGAGAAAACATTATTCACAAATCAGAATTAAACGCAGTAATTTTAAATATTAAAAATTACGACGAGCTTAAAGTTTCTATTCAAAATTTAGAAAATAGTTTAAGTTCCAACGGAATTGCATTAGAAAAAGTTTTAATACAGTCATTTTTGAAAACAAAATTTGAATTGCTTGTTGGAGCTTTTCGCGACAGTAGTTTTGGACCTATGATAATGTTTGGAAGCGGTGGTAAATACGTTGAATATCTGGATGATACTTCAATGTGTTCTGCTTATTTGAATGACGCTGATATTGAAAATCTTATAAATTCAACAAAGATTGGAAAAATCATTCGTGGCGTTCGAGGTGAGAAATCTGTAGATATCAATCATCTAAAATCCATTATTAAAAATTTAGCACAACTGGCATTAGATTATGATGAGATTACTGAAGTAGATATTAATCCACTGATTATAACAGATGATAATCAAATTTCTGCCGTTGACATTAGAATAAAGTGTTAAATCCTGAATATTCAATCTTGGATGAAAATTCCAACATTGAACATTTAACATTTACAACTTAAAATTTATTTGATTGATAAACGTATCTTAAAAATTCCTCTCTGACGTTGGGATCGAGAAACTTTCCGTGATAACTCGAAGTAACGGTAGAGCTTGAAACATCCTGCACACCACGAGAAGCAACACACAAATGATCTGCATCAATTAAAACAGCAACATCTTCGGTTTTCAACATTTCTTTTAATTCATTTGCAATCTGAATAGTTAATCTCTCCTGAACCTGTGGTCTTTTTGAAAAATACTGAACAGTTCTATTAATTTTAGATAATCCTACAACTTTGCCGGAAGAAAAATAAGCAACGTGAGCTTTGCCGATAATAGGTACAAAATGATGTTCACAGTATGAATAAACTGCAATATTTCTTTCAACAAGCATCTGATTGAATTTATATTTATTATCAAATAGAGTTAAGGAAGGCTTATTCTTAGGATTTAATCCTGAGAAAATTTCTCTTACATACATTTTGGCAACGCGTTTTGGAGTATCTTTCAAAGAATCATCTGATAAATCTAATCCTAATATTTCCATTATTTCAGCAAATTTCTTTTGGATTAGTTCAATTTTTATTTCATCATCTATTTCAAAAGCATCTCTCCTTATCGGAGTTTCAATGGATGTCAAAATATGTTCATCATTTATGGGTTCATTACTAAAAACTTCTGTTCGGTAAAAAGTGTCTCTCATATTTTTCCCTTAATATTTCTTAGGGATAACCGATAATAAAGTTGAATAGTTCAATTATGTTGTGCAAGAACTGAATGTTTTATGATATTGTTTAATAATTAGATAAAACAAAATATTTTGATATTGAATAAATAATTTTTATATATGAATAGAATTTGAACAGTATTTATGGTAGATAAAGATAAAATATTACTTGCAGTCGAATACTTCGAAAAAGCTTATCGTCTGCATTTGAAAGGTGAAGTCAATGAGGCAATTGACGCTTACAGAAAATCTATTGATTGTTATCCAACTCCTAAAGCCCACAATTTTTTAGGATGGGCTTTGAGCCTTCTCGGCAAGTTTGAAGAAGCCATTGAAGAATGTAAAATCGCAATTGAACTTGATCCTGAATACGGAAATCCATATAATGATATCGGAACTTATCTGATAAATCTCAACAGGTATGACGATTCTATTTACTGGTTTCAGAAAGCATTAAAAGCTAATGATTATGACTCCAGACATATTCCATTATATAATCTCGGACGAGTTTTTGAAAAAAAAGGTATGTGGTTTACTGCATTAAAATACTATAATGATTCGATGAATCAAGATCCCGATTTTCAGCCCGCGAAACTAGCTTACTACAAATTGCTTGCTCAATTAAATTAACTTATACGCATTTTATTATTTTTTCTTAATTTAACTCTGCAAATAATTTTAAGTTAAAATTAAAATTTCTTATTATGAAAATTTCTGATTTCCTTTCTAAGGATGCGATAATTCCAGAATTAAAAAGTATTGATAAATTTGAAGCGATTGATGAATTGATCGGGTTATTCTCCTCAGATTCAAGAGTTGAAGACATTGAAGATGTCAGAAAGAATGTCTTTGAAAGAGAAAAAATAATGTCAACTGGCGTTGGTAAAGGATTTGCCGTTCCTCATGGTAAATCAGATTCTATCAAAGAAATTATCGTAGCTTTCGGAAAAAGCATACAGGGAATTGATTTCGATGCTTTGGATGAGCAACCAGTAAATCTTATTTTTTTAATTGTCGGACGAAACGATATGATAAGCGCACACATAAAACTATTAAGCAGAATTTCCAGAATGATGAACAAAGATGATTTCAGAAACAGATTATTAAGTGCATCAGATGCTGAAGAGATTTACAATATTTTCGTTGAAGAAGAAACTAATTATTTCGATTTATAAATAACTCTTTTAACAACTCCACAATGATTAAAGCAATTACAGGTACTAAAGATATCCTTCCCTCAGATGTAACCAAATGGCATCATCTCGAAGGTTTGGTTAGAAAAGTTTTTAACAATTACAACTATGTTGAGATAAGAACTCCAGTATTTGAACAAACCTCACTTTTTGCAAGAGGTATCGGTGAGGAAACAGATATTGTCAGTAAGGAAATGTACACGATGATTGATAGAGGCGGCACATCTATAACTCTTAAACCCGAAATGACTGCCGGAGTAGTTCGAGCGTTTATTGAACATTCGTTGGGAGAAAAAACTTCGCTTAATAAATTGTATTATATCTCTCCGATGTTCCGTCAGGAGCGACCTCAGGCTGGAAGATTGAGACAGTTCCATCAGTTTGGTGCAGAAGCTCTAGGAAGTTCTTCTCCTTTCCTTGACGCTGAAATGATTGAAATGGCTTATTTAATTTTAAAACATTTAGGATTAAAAGATCTTATTGTGAAAATAAATTCTCTGGGTACTCCTGAATCACGTGAAGTATATAAAAATGAACTTAGAAAGTTTCTCTCAGATAAAAAAGATAAATTAACTGATGATAGTCAAAACAGACTCGAAAAAAATATACTGCGAATTCTTGACAGTAAAGCCGAGCAAGATCAGGAGGTTTTATTAAATGCTCCATCATTGTTTGATTATCTTGATCAATCAAGTATCAACGATTTCAATGCGGTAAAAAATTATTTGAATTCAATAAATATTCCTTATGAAGAAGATACAAAACTTGTTCGAGGTTTGGATTATTATACAAAAACTACTTTCGAAATCATCAGCAATAAAGTTGGTTCACAAAGCTCCCTCTGTGGCGGAGGAAGATACGATTTGTTAGTTGAAGAATTGGGCGGAAAACCAACTCCCGGTGTTGGTTTCGCAGCAGGAATGGAAAGAATTCTGCTGGCTTGTGAAAATGAAAATTCACTTAATCTTCCTGAAAGACAAATTGATGTTTTTATTGTTAGATTGGAGAAGGAGCTTCAATATAAAGTAGCTGAGTTAGCTTCTGAATTGAGAAGGAACGAACTAATCGTTGATTATGATTATCTTGATAGAAGTGTTAAAGCACAAATGCGTGAAGCAAACAGACTGAATTCAAGATTTGTCTTGTTCATCGGAGGTGAAGAATTTAATCGTGGTGAAATCGTTTTGAAAAATCTGTCCGATGGGACACAAGAGAATCTAAAGTTGAATGATTTAAACGAAATAATTAAAAGAGTAAAATAAATGTCGCTCAGAAATCCAAAAGAAGTTCCTAAAATTTCTAAAGCTCGTGAAAAAACAATAGATAAGCTTAAAAAGGCAATTCCCAAAAAGAAGAAAGAAGAAATTGAATTCAATTGTAAATTCTTTTTTCATTATGATAAAAAAGAAAAAAAACAAAAGTGTAGAATTCTTCTGGAAACAATTAAACTTTTTACATCTCTTAATTACAGTATTTCTGTCCAATCAAGAAAAATCAAAAACGAAATTGACATAAGTATATTCGGATTATCTGCCCGCAATGATTATCTGACAGAAGTCAAACCCGCAAGTGAAGCAATTGATTTTGAAGATTTATATGGTGAGCATATAGTTAATATCATAAAATCGGACGGTTCAATTAATAGCGTAAGAATAGAATTTAATCTTTATAAAAAACAAATAAATTTAATTGATGAATTTCTTCCACCTAAAAAGAACAATGGAAAGTTTTGCTCATTTGAAATTGCTGAATCTTTATTTTCATTCCCGATGGAATAATTAATGAAAATGATAATTGGCAGAAAGCCAGTGCTTGAAGCTCTTAACAGTAATAGCAATATTTCTCAGGTTTATATTCTTTTCGGACAAAAAGGAAGTATCATTGATGCGATTATCATCGCAGCAAAAAAGCGTGGAATAAAAGTAAATCAATTATCTGTTGAAAAATTCAGACAAATAAATTCCGATAAAAATAATCAGGGTGTAATAGCAATAAGATCGGAACAAAAGTTTTATAAGCTTGATGAAATCATTTCTGAATCAAAGAACAGAAAATATCCAATCATTCTAATTCTCGACTCAATTCAAGATCCCCATAATGTTGGAGCAATTTTAAGAACGGCAGAATGTTGTGGCATCAAATCAATAATCACAACTTTGCATAACTCAGCCCCTATGAACGAAACTGTTGTAAAAACATCTGCAGGAGCAATTGAACATCTTAAAATCTGTCAGGTTCACAACCTTGCTAATACAATTGATGAACTTAAAAAAGCTGGTTTCTGGATTGTGGGATCATTTCTTGGAAAATCAAAAAATTATCTTGAAATTGATTACAAAATTCCAATTGCGTTTATTGTTGGAAACGAAGAAAAAGGCATAAGAAAATTGACTGCTGAAAAGTGTGATTATTTAGTTCACCTTCCGATGTATGGAAAAATTCAATCGTTGAATGTTTCTGTTGCAACCGGAATTTTTCTGTATGAAATCGTTAGACAACAAACCGAAAGTCCGCAACATCAATAACAAAATCTAATCAAGATTAACACTTCTTATAATTATATTTGCACTCGCAAAAAATAGAATTTAATTATGAGCTTCATTGATAAATTAGAAAAAATAAAGCAACGATACGAACAAATAAATCAATTGTTTACAGATCCCGATTACTTAAACAATCATGATAAAATAAAAACTCTTAGTAAAGAAAAAAGCGAAATTGAGGAAGTTGTTCTGGCTTATGAAAAATACCTGAAAATTTCGAAAGATATTGAAGGCAATAAAGAGCTAATAGAAAGTTCAGCTGATAAAGAGATAATTGAGCTTGCAGAATCTGAACTTGAAGGTTTAAAGGTATCTCTCGAGAAAGCTGAAGAAGATTTGAAAACTCTACTCCTGCCTAAAGATCCGAATGATGACAAAAACGTAATCGTAGAAATTCGTGCAGGCACTGGCGGTGAAGAAGCCGCACTTTTTGCAAACGATTTATTCAGAATGTACACAAGATATGCTGAAATTCGTGGTTGGAGATATGAAATTATTGACATAAATGAAACTGGAATCGGTGGATTAAAGGAAGTTATCTTTTCAGTCAATGGTGATAATGTTTATGGTGATTTAAAATTCGAATCAGGAGTTCATCGCGTTCAGAGAGTTCCGGAAACTGAAGCAAGCGGAAGAGTTCACACTTCAGCAGCTTCAGTGGCGGTTCTGCCCGAAGTTGAAGATGTTGAAGTTGAAATTAATCCAAACGATTTAAAGATTGATATATTCCGTTCTGGTGGAGCAGGCGGACAAAATGTAAATAAAGTTGAAACTGCTGTTCGGATTACTCATATTCCAACTGGAATTGTTGTTCAATGTCAGGATGAGCGCTCTCAATTGAAGAATAGACAAAAAGCAATGAAAGTGTTAAAAGCAAGATTGTATGATATGGAAATGAGTAAAAAGATGAGCGAAATTTCTGCTCAAAGAAAACTTATGGTACGAAGCGGAGACAGAAGCGATAAAATCAGAACTTATAACTTCCCTCAAAACCGAATTACTGACCATAGAATTGGATTAACTTTATATAATCTATCAGAAATTATCGAGGGAAAACTTGATGAACTTATTGAACAAATTAAATTAGCAGATAAAGCTGAAAAACTACAATCAGCAGATTATAATTAGTCTGATGTCTTTTTAATTGTTATCAAAGTAACGTCATCTTCGAAATTATTTGAGGTAAACTTTATAAACTCAGATTTTAACTTTTTCAGAAAATCAACTTCTTTAAAACTTTCAGTAAGAACTTTTTCGAGTGAAGAAGCTCCGAACTGAGCACCATCTTTATTTCTCGATTCATTCAGACCGTCAGTAAAAATCAAAATTCTATCATTCTTTTTTAATTCAATTATTATATCATTATATTCGCTTGCATCGCTAAATCCTAACAACATACCTTCCGACTTCTTCTTTAACAGATTTCCACTTTCAGAATCAATAAGGATTATCGGATTGTCTCCCGCTCCACAGTATTTTACAGAATTATTTTTATTATCCAAATGAACAATTGAAAGGGAGATGAAAACTTCAGAGACTTTGACATCTTTATAAATCATTCGATTTACTTTTGATATTATTTCAGAAGGCGAAAAATTTTCCGATGATTCGATTACTGCTCGTACAGTGCTTCTAATATAACCAGCATAAGCAAGAGCAAAATGCCAGGCTCCCCATTTTTTACCCATCACATCACCGAGAACTATCAAGAGGTTATTATCATCAACTAAGAAGTAATCTATCAGATCTCCGCCCGGTATTCCCTGATAAGTTTGATGCCAATGATTGATTTCATAACCTTTAAACTCAGGAGCTGAATCCGGAATTACTTTCATTACAACTGATGAAGCTGCTGTTTGAAGTTCAGATATTGCTTTTGACTTCTGTTTCTTTAAGCTATTAACTATCGCATTAACTTTTGCGAGAACAACTTTGGGCCCTGCGGTTTTAATAACGTAATCAGTAATTTCTAAATCATATCCTCTCAGAATGTCATCTTCTCCACCCTTTGCTGTCAGAAATAAGAACGGAATATTTTTAAAGTGATTTTCTTTAAGAATTTTTTCTCTAAATTCAAAGCCGTCCATTTCTGGCATCATTATATCAGATATGATTAAATCCGGGATGTAGTTTTTTATTGAATCAAGTGCATCTTTAGCATTATTAAATGATTTGCATTCATAACCTGCTTTTTCCAAACTGAATTTGAAAAGTTTAATCATTTGCGGATCATCATCAAGAAGAAGGATTTTAGTCTTTTCTTCTATTGCACTAGGGACAGCTTGTTGTTTGGCAAACATCTCAAAAATTTCTGATCTTTTGAGTAAAGTGCTGATGCGAATTTTTAATTCTTCGTAATCGAAAGGTTTAACAAGAATATCATCACCTTTTGCTTCTACAGTTTTATTTATTTCCGAATCTTCATCTGAGCTCGTAGTTAAAATAACCGGGGTTAATTTAGTATTTTTATCAAGTTTCAAATTCTCGTAAAAATTAAAATTAGAAGTGTTTAATGAATCTAAATCAAGGATAATTAGATCAATTTTTTTTTTGCAAATAATCTGGTTAGCTTCTGAAGGATTCGAAGCTGATTCTACAGAATAGTTTTCCTGACGCAGCTGGAAAAGTAAACTTAATACCTGATTCTTATCCTTGTTAATTATTAGAATAGATTTAGAGACATTTTCTTTCATCTATTCGTTATAACTTTTTAATGCCTGATCAAGAGAGTTATATATCTCAAACACTTTATACATTCTGGTTAATTCAAACATCGAAGAAACAGAAGGTTTGAGACTGCAAAGCTTCAATGTACCTTTAACTGACAATAGTCTTTTTAAGGAAACCACTAAAGCTCCCAAAAATGTTGAATCAATAAATTCGCAATAAGAAAGGTCAACAATTATATCTTTGGTTCCACTATCAATTTCTTGAGATAATAATAACTTGAATTCTTCTGCTTCCTTGATTGTTGCTCTGACTAATTCAACAGTGATTACTACTTTACCTTCAATAATTACTCTATCAAAAAACATATTTTACCCTTTCAATTTGAAATTCCGTATTTTTCTAATAAGCGATAGATAGTTGCTCTACCGATTTTTAATTTTTTTGATGCTTCAAATATATTCCCGTTTGTTACTTTCAAAGCGTGTCTGATTGCCTCTTCTTTGACTTTTTCAAAAGGTATCACATTGTCACTTGGGAATATTGGAACATTCATATCAAAACTTGAATAGCTATCCGAGCTCCTTATGTGTGGTGGCAAGTCCTCAATATCAATATATTCTCCTTCAGCGATAATCATACATCTTTCAATAGTGTTTTCCATTTCCCTGATGTTTCCCGGCCAATTATAGTCATAGATTGCTTTTAATGCTTTTTTAGTAAATCCTTTATATTTTTTATTCAGTTTATCATTAAACTTTTTCAGAAAATACTCTGCCAAAACGATTATATCACTTCTTCTTTCTCTTAGTGGTGGAATAAGAATTGGAAATGAATTCAAACGATAGTATAAATCTTCTCTGAATAATTTTCCATCAACTGCATTTTTAAGGTCTTTGTTTGTTGCAGAAATTATTCTAACATCAGTTTTAATTAACTCAGTTCCTCCAACGCGTTCAAATTCTTTTTGCTGTATCACTCTCAAAAGCTTTGCCTGAAGAACCATTTCAAGTTCTCCTACTTCATCAAGGAAAATCGTTCCACCGTTAGCAAGTTCAAACTTACCAAGTTTCCTCTGGTGAGCACCTGTAAACGCTCCCTTTTCGTGACCGAATAATTCGCTTTCCAAAAGCTCACGCGGAATCGATGCGCAATTCACTGCGATGAAAGGTTTATCTTTTCTTATTCCATTAAAATGAATTGCTTTTGCTATCAGCTCTTTACCAGTTCCACTTTCTCCGTAGATTAATACCGTTATATCATTGTCGAGAACTTTAGAAACTAATTTAAAGACTGATTGCATCTTTTTATCAACAGAAATAATATTTTCAAACTTAAATTCTTTCTCTACATTATCTTTCAGATTTCTTAATTCACGAGCTAAATCATAACTTTTGATTGCATTCTTTACAGATACTTCTAACTTAGATTGATCGATAGGCTTTGAAAAGTAATCATAGGCACCCAACTTGATAGAATTAACAGCTGTATCAATACTATTCTGTGCAGATAACATTATTACCGGCAAATCAGGATCAAAAACTTTAATTCTTTTTAAGGTTTCAACGCCATCAATTCCCGGAAGCATAATATCCAACAAAATCAAATCAGGTTGCTTGTGCAAATTTTTTAATAAATCTTCGGCGTTTGTAAACTGCTCAGTCATATAACGCCATTTATCTTTTACCCAATAGTTGAGCAATTTAAGAATGCTGGGTTCATCATCAACAATAAAAATTATTTTTTGCAATATGCACCTTTATAGAATTTGTTTGGGTAATCTTATTAAAACTGTCGTACCTTTATTTAGTTCGCTTTGAATATCTATTATTCCCCTATGCAATTCAATTATTTGTTTCGCATATATCAGACTAAATCCTGAAATATTATTCTCCGAAAAAATTATTTTCTCATCTGTTAATTTCTTAAAAATATTTGGAATTTCATCAGGATTTATACCTATCCCAGTATCAATTATTAAAATATCTACTTCTTTATAAAACTCTTTAACCTGAATAAACACTCTGCCTGAATTTTCAGTAAACTTAATCGCATTGTGAATTATGGAAGCGATGACTCTTAGTATGCGTGGTTCATCGGCATCTATTTCTATAGCAGGTTTATTTGACTCAAAAGTTATAGTAACATTTTTTTCTGAAGCCATGACAGAAAATTCTTCAATAATCTTATTAAGCTCAGGAACTAAATTGAATTTAGTTCTATTGAGAATAAATTTACCTTGCTGAATTATTGAAAGATCAAGCACGTTGTTCACTAATCTTGCAAGTCTTTTACCTTCATTGAGAATTATCCCCGTAAATTCTTTAATTGTTTCAACCGGTAGATTCGGATCAGAATAAATGTTTTCTGCAAATCCAATTATAGAAGCAAGGGGTGTGCGAAGTTCATGTGAAATATTAGAAATAAAAGCTGAACGAAGTTTATCTAATTCTTTCAATACAAATTTGGGGAGATGAGCTCTTTGATTTTCAATTTGAAGGATTCTCTGTAATTCGTGAAGTTTCGGATATAACTCAAGAATTTCTTTTTCGTATCTCCTTATTTCTTCAATATTAATTCCACTGATTAGAAGAAATTCTATCGCAGAGTTTTCATCATAAATTGCTTTTACGTTCAGATTAAATTGCTGAGAAAATCCTAACTTAGATTGTAAATTAACTTTAAGACTTCCCTCTCCTTTTTTAATTGCCTCGTCAAACTGCTGAACAAAGCTCTTAAATTGCATTGGGTCAACTAATTCAGTAAAGTGCATTCCAATTAGTTCTTTATCAGAATACTCGAGATGTTTCGCCCCTGATTGATTTACTGAACTAATGTATCCTTTATCATCAAGGATTAAAATTAATTCCTGAGCGATAGCAAAGAAACCGGAGAAGAGCAAATCATTTTTTTTGCCTTCATTTTTTTTCCTGGGAGCTTTGATTGATTTATTTACTGTACTGCTATTGGATTCGCCCATAGATAAAAAGTAACTTTGCAGTATTAAAATAGTGGAATCGGGTGATAAATCAAACGTGACAGTTAGTTAAGTTTTCCTTGTGTTTGAAGTAATTCAAAATACTTTTTAATTACTTCTTCAAAATCTTTGTTATAACCTTCTTTGATGTATTTATTAAGTTCTTGTCTGATTTTATCGTTCTTCGGATCAGATTTAATGTTGAGTTCTTCAGGACCTCTTCTTACAATTTCTCTTCCTGTTTCGGATTGACGTTCCTGCTCAAAATCTCTTTCGTTAATTGATTTCTGAGCATCTAATAATTTTGATAAAATACGCTCCTGCTTCTGAATTAAATTGTCATCTAATTTCTGAGACTGCATTTGAGTAATTACTTCCTGCATCTGTTTTACAAGATTTTCAAGGTTCACAGGCATTTTTTTTGAAACACCTGATTCCTGAGCTTCTCTGTTTAATTGTTCAAGAGATTTTTTAATAAGTTCTTGTTGTTGAGCTAATCTCTGTAATTCTGCCTGCTGTTGAAGACTTAACTGCCCTTGCTGCATTTGTTGAAGCATCTGAGTGAGATTATTCAAATTCATTTGCTGACCGGATAATTGCTGAAGTTGCTGCATCAAAGACATCATACCTCCCTGCCCTCCACCGCCTCCCTGCATCATTGATTCCATCTGATTTTTAAGAGACATTATAGCCTGATTCATATTTCCCATCGCTTCCTGTTGCTGAAAAGATGATGCCATCGGGTTTCTGTTTTGAAGTGATGAAAGTGATTGTTCCATATTGCGAATTGCATTTCCTAATGCTTTCCCCATTTCAGGAGTGATGGCAAATGTCTTCTGAGAAAGTTCAGACATTTGTTCCAAAATTCTATTGAGATTTTCCCGTATTTCACTTTGTTGTTTTGATGAAGAATTGAACTGAGATGAATTCAAATCCATTTTCTGAGTTTTGTTTTTTAATTCTTCCTGTTTCTTGGAAAGAGAAATTAAATTTTCAGTAATTCTCATCATATCAGTGAAAGTCTGAATTTGATTCTCCTGCATCATTGCGTCTTTCATTTGCTGAATCATCTGCTGAAGTTGGTTCATGTTTTTTGAAAGCTGCTGTTGATTTTTCTTTGCAATCTGCATCTGATTCTGCTTCATCTTTGAAGAAGCATCCTTCGATAATTCCTGATTCTTCTGTTTTTCAAATTCGGCTTTAAGTTTATCTAACTCCTCTTTTGGAACATCTTCCATTCCTTCCATTTTCTCTTCAAGGTCTTCCAATGCATTCTCCATATTATCCAAATCCTGAGTAATCTTATCTTGTTTTTCACTCAGTTCATTTCTGCTTTTTTGATCAGAAATATTTTTTTCAGTCTGATTCTTCAAATCATCAATTGCTTGATTTAATTTTTCAGCTCGCTTCATTAGTTCATCAATTTTTTGTTCAACTTGAATCCGTTTGAGAAGATTCATAGTTCTCTCGATACTTTTTCTCAAACGCTCTTCATCAATTTGAAATTCCTGCAATTGTTGCTGAGTCAGATTTCTACTCATTTGCTCTAAATTCTGGCGTAGTTTTTCGAGAGCTTTTTTCATTTCATCATTAGTCATTTCAGACATCAGTTCCTGAAGCTGCATATATTTTTCAAGCGTTTCCTTAGAGAGTAATTTGTTTTGCTGCATTTCATTTTGAATATCTCTCATTTTCTCTGAAATGTTTTGCATCTTTTCTTGTAAGTTTTCAAATTTATCCAAAGCTTTTTCTATTCTTTGCTTCTCTTCCCATTTCAATTCTTTTCTGTCTTGTTTTAACTCACGGCTTATTTGCTCAAGTTCTTTCTTTAATTCCTGAGCTTCTTTAAATGTTTCTTCAAGTTCCTTCTGAACATCCTCCTGCTGATTATTCACTTTTGCCAAAAGCTCTTCAAGAGTTGGTATTCTGAAATTTATAGTTTTTGTTTTTGAGGATTTAGGTCCAGAGAAAACATCATTATCAAAAATTTCAAGATAAAAAGAGAATACTTCATTCACTTTCGGAGATAATTGTGTGATATTCCAGATATAATCAATTAATTGTTCTTTTATGTTTTTATCAATTCCTATTTCAAATGAATCAAAATTATCAGAGATCATTTTATCATTTAACGAATATCTTTTAAAGTGTAAAAGTAGTTTTGAAAATCCATAATCATCCTGAATTTTTATATAAATCGGGACTCGATTATCTTCAGATAAATCAAAATCACTTTGAGGTGAAGTTAATTCAATCAATGGAAACTCATCTGAAAGACATTTAAGTGAATAGATGATTGGTTGTTCATTCAAGTTATCAAGTTCATCTTTAATTCTTATGATGTAACTATCATCTTTTCTTATCTGAAATTTTCCTTTTGCTGATAGGCCTGAAACCTGCAGCGGAACTTTCACTGAATCACTGAATTCAATATAAGATTCTTTCAATAGTTTGCTTGCAGTAATATTTATTTCAACCTGAGTGCCTTTCAGTGCGGTGATATTTCCATTATCAAATTGCTCCGAAACAGAAATCTTCGAATAGGCAGGTGGATAAATTTTCAGATTAAAAGTTTTTATCAAAGGATAGTCTGTAACTTCAACCTCATAAATTTTGCTTTTAATGTCTTCTGCAAAAGCATAATAGCTGAATGAATTTATAACTTTCTGAATTTTATATGAATAAATTCCTGAAGTATCCTGCAACAACTTAATTTTTCTGAAATCTGTTTCTTCATCACCTTTCATCATTAAAAAAATTTCCGAGGGCTGTTTACCTATAACAATTATCTGAATATCAATTGAATTCCCCTTTGAAATTTCTGCGTCTCCCGGATAAACTTCAAAATAAAATTCCTGTGGAGGAATAAATTCTGTGTTAAAATGAAAAATGCGATTCGCAGCTGATAGAAGTCCGCTATTTAATAAAGTAAGTAACACGATTGGAATAATCAAGGTAATGAGTCTCCCGATTTTTTTCTTAATTGATTTGAAATCAACTAAGGCATCGAAATCGAGATGTTCAACTTTTTGATATGTTCGTTTGAAGGCTTCGTTAATCAAGCTCAAAGAATAAACTTTCGACAGCGAATTATTAGTTACTAACTGAAGTGAATTCACAAGATCATCTTTAATCTCAGGGAAGAAAATCCCGGCTCGTTTGGCAATTTGATAATAGTTTCTTGATGAAATAAGATTAAATGCTTTTGCTAAGTCAATCAAAGAATTAAAGAACAAAAGATAAAGAGTAAATGCAATCCAAAGAATAAAAAACACACTTCGCACAGTTGAAGAAAAGTTGAATAAAAATTCAAATACTACAATTGCAAATAGAAACAGAAATGAAAGACTAATAGTATCTATGAATCCGTTCGAAGCTTGAAAGATAAATTCTTTTTTTAAGAAAGAATCTAACTTGTTTAATATTTTCTGATAAAACTCACTTTTCATTTTCACTGACTCAATGCATAGATAATAATATTCGCCCCGAATTTGAGAGCTTCCTGTCTTTTTTCTTCAGGATTATTGTGAACTTCACTATCAGCCCAGCCATCGCTCGGATTTGATTCATAAGTATAGATGACAGCAATTCTTCCATCAACAAAAATTGCAAATGTCTGAGTTGGTTTTTTATCGTGTTCGTGAATTTTGGGAGCACCATTTTCAAATTTGTAAACAATATTAAAAATCTTATGATTAAACGGTAACTCAACAAAATCTTTATCAGGAAAAACTTTTTTCATCTCACGGCGAATTGCTTTATCTAATCCATAATCATCGTCAATGAAAAGAAATCCACCATTCTCAAGATAAGTTCTTAATCTTCTCGCTTCATCGTTGGAGAATGAAATGTTTCCGTGACCGGTTAAGAATAAAATCGGATAAGAAAAAATTTCGTCAGTTGATATGTCAACAAATTTGTAAACAGGATTTGTTTTTATTCCCGGAAAATTATTCGAAATAAATTTCAACAAATTAACTTCCGCTGATGGATCATTATACCAATCTCCGCCACCAGAATATTTCAATCGGGCGATAACTAATCCATCATTCGCTTGTGAAAACGAAGTCTGACAAATTATTATTGTAAAAATTAAAACCAATCTCATTTAGTTTGTCTATAAAAATGATTTGAAATATACATTAAAGAGAAATAAATATTAGTGAAAATTACATCCCTGACTAATCAATTGTTTTTTACCGAAATAACTTCTCCAAATTTTATGACTTCTCTGAATAACTGCTCTGTTAAAATAATGTTCGTTGAAATATCAAATCCGGCTTGCTTGAGACATTCTGCCAACCAAGTGTTGCAAGTATTAAACAAATGATAATTTCCTTTCGCTTTGAAGAAAAATATTTTATCTGCAATCGAATTAAGCAAAACATATTCATCAGAATTCTTGTAAAAAGTGTTTTCAATAAAATTCAGAATATTTTCAAGCTGGCTTTCGGTAATTGATAATCTGACAGCTATATCAGAATATTGCAAGAAAAGTTCCTTAGAAAGATTTATTCCTTCTATTCTCAAAGTGCTCGAAGTTGGTTTAAGAATAGCTCTTGCCGCAAAATATAAATCAAAATCCGGTAACTGATAAAAAACTTCATCTCCCCATCCGAAATCAATTAATCTATGATCTTCAAAGAATTTTTTAAATCTGTATTTTGAACCATCAATATCTTTTGAATGAATTACAATCGCTGTATGCCAATACTGTTTTATTAAAAAAATTTCGTGAAGCTCTCTGTTAATTAAAACCGTATCACTCTTTGTAAAAGTTGACGAGTTAAAAAAGAAGAATATTATTGGAAAAATTACTATGTTAAACATGAGAATAATCAATACTTGGGTAAAATTATGAAACACAACTTTCTTAATTCAATAATAATCCTAATTTTATTATTTTTCTCCATACAGCTCGATGCCCAAACCAATAAATATACAATCGTAATTCACGGTGGCGCAGGTGGTTTTTCGAAAAACCAATCTGATTCAATTAAATCTCTTTACCTGAATTCACTAAAAGAAGCATTAAAAATCGGTGAGGACATTCTTAAAAATGGCGGAACATCCCTTGATGCAGTAGAGAAAGTTATCAACTATCTTGAAGATAATTATTTATTCAATGCTGGTCGGGGAGCTGTTTTCACAACCGACGGTAAACACGAACTTGATGCCTCAATTATGAACGGAAAAGATTTATCAAGTGGTGCTGTTGCTGGTGTAACTCTTATAAAAAATCCAATTTCACTGGCAAGATTAGTAATGGAAAAAACTGATAATGTTCTTTTTGCAGGCAAAGGAGCTGATGAATTAGGAATTAAATTCGGACTTCCTGTTGTTCATAATTCCTATTTTCATACCGATGAGCAGTATAAGAACTTTTTGAATGGTCTGCAGAAAAAATATGCTGGCGAAACTGTCGGTTGTGTAGCACTTGATAATTTTGGAAATATTGTTGCAGGAACTTCAACTGGCGGAAGAAATTACAAATTGCCCGGACGTGTTGGTGATTCTCCCATTATCGCTGCTGGTAATTATGCTGACAATAATACTTGTGGGATTTCTGCAACAGGTATCGGAGAATTGTTTATAAAACACACTGTCGCTTACAACATTTCTGTTTTAATGAAATATAAAAACTACACGTTGAAACAAGCTTGTGAAGAGATGATGTACAAAGTTCTTCCTGAAGGTGCCGGTGGAATTATTGCAATTGATAAAAATGGAAATTATGAAATGATATTTACCACCGATGCAATGTTTCGAGGAGTAGCAAATTCATCCGGAGTTTTTGAAGTAGCAATCTGGAAATAAAAAGGAGTGGTTATGAGACCATTAAAAGGTGATTATCCTGAATACGCACAAAAATATATTGACTTGATTGAAGGAGATGATATTATTTCAATACTACATAATACAAGTAAAGAAATGTCTGACGTGATTAACTCCTTTCCTCAAAGTAAAGGCGATTATGCTTATGCAGAAAACAAATGGACTGTCAAACAAGTAATTGGTCATTTAACAGACACGGACAGAATTTTTGCATACAGAGCTTTATCAATTGCCCGAGGCGAAAAACAACCGCTTCCATCTTTTGATCAGGATTTGTATGTTCAGAATGGAATGTTCAATGAAAAAAATCTCGCAGAAATTACTTATGAATATAGATTAACTCGTGAATCTAACTTACTGCTTTTCAGAAGTTTTGATAAATCAGTTTATCAGAATCGTGGAATTGCAGCGGGTTATGAAGTTACTTTACTTGGAATTATGTTTATGGTTGCTGGTCATCAAAAACATCATATAAAAATTCTTAAAGAAAAATATCTTGAACAACATTGAGGAGATATCTATGAAAATAGAGAATTCTGTTTTCTTAGTTACTGGCGGAAGCTTGGGTATTGGCAAAGCAACGGCAAAATTGTTAGTTGAAAAAGGAGGCAAAGTTGTAATTACGGGAAGAAATCAGAAAAGACTCGAAGAGGCTGCAAATCAGATTGGGGCTTTTCCAATTTGTGCGGATGTTGCAAATGAAAAGGATGTTCTTAAAACTTATGAAATATTGATTGAAAAATTCGGAACTCTGCATTGCCTTGTAAATAATGCTGGCATTGGAAGTAAATGGTCAGATATAGCGAATGTAGAATTGGATGATTTCCTGAAAGTATATTCAGTAAATGTTTTCGGTGCTGCGTTAATGGCTCGGGAAGCAGCAAAGATTTTCATTAAACAGAATTATGGAAATATCGTAAACGTATCTTCAACTGCTGGCACAAAAGGATTTGCATACGGAACAGTTTACTCTTCTTCAAAATTTGCTCTTAAAGGAATGACTCAATGCTGGCAGGCTGAACTCAGAAAATATAATGTCAGAGTAATACTAATCAATCCGAGTGAAGTAACAACTGCATTTAATAATCCCGATGGAATTGAAAGACAGGAAGAGCCTAAAAAACTAAGAAGCATTGAAATTGCTCACTCGATTGTTTCAGCACTTGAAATGGATGACAGAGGTTTTATTCCGGAATTAACTGTCTGGGCAACAAATCCGTTTTGATTATGTCGGTGAGTGATGATAAAATACCAAAATGGTTAGAGTGGGCAAGAGAAATTCAACAGCTCGCTCAAACGGGACTTGCATTTGCAACAAATGAATACGAAAAGAAAAGATACACAAGATTGATTGAGATTGTTTCTGAAATGCTGTCTGCTCAAACTAATCTTGAATATGATTCAACTTTCAAAGCTTTGATTAATCATCCCGGCTATGCTACACCCAAAATTGATGTTCGTGCGGCTGTTATTCAGGATAATAAAATATTATTGGTTCAGGAAAGTTCGGATAAAAAATGGGCAATGCCAGGTGGATGGGCTGATGTTGGTGATATACCCTCTGAAGTTGCTATTCGTGAAACTTATGAAGAAAGCGGATATCACGTCAAACCTGTAAAAGTAATTGGTGTTTTTGATGCTAACAGATTAGGCGGACATCTCGAATTATTTCACGCTTTCAAGATCGTATTTTTATGTGAACTAATCGGTGGAGAACCAAAAACGAGTGATGAAACTGTTGATGTGAAATTTTTTCCTTTAAACGATTTACCTCCACTATCACTAAACCGAACTAATCAAAAACATATTGATGAAATAATTTTACATATAAAATCGGAAAACAGAAAAACCTTTTTTGATTGAGATAGTTTTATGAAAAAATTTTTCCTTAAAAAGTTTTTTCTCTCATTAATTTTAACTGCAATTTTCTCCTGCTCATCCGAAATATCTGTTCTCGTCAAAAACTCAATTGAAGCTTATAATGAAGGCAAATACCTGACAAGCTTGTTTTTTGCCGAACAAGCATTATTGAAAAATCCTGAAGATGAAAACGCACTTTTATTTGCAACTAAATCCCACCTTAAACTCGAAGAATATGAAGAAGCTGATAGAAAATTGGAGAGGTTGATTTTTTTATCAGATGATCCGGAATTATTACTCATTAAAAGTCAAATAAGCATTGGTTTGGAGGATTATGCAACAGCATTATTATATCTGGATAAATATTTAAATCTTGACATTAAAAAGAAAAATGAATTTGCTTTCTTCAATACTGCTTACTGTTATTATCAGTTAGGTGAATATCATACATCATTAAACTATTATCTGAAGTACTCATCAATAAATCCTAAGAATAAAGATGCTTACCTGAACATTGCTTATTTGTATGGTTACTTGGGAAAATCTGATTCTGCAATTTATTATTACGGAAAAGTTCTTAGGATTGATTCAACTAATTTCAATGCTCTCTATAATCGCTCGATTGAATATCAGACTCAAAGAGACTACAAGAATGCCGCTAAAGACCTCGAGTTGCTCAACCAATATTATCCGGATAATTTCAATGTGCTGATGGACTTAGCTAAATTAAGGATGAAAAATAATAGATACTTCAGTGCAATAAATGATTTAACAAAAGCGATACAAATTGATTCAACTATTGCTGAGACTTATTATTTAAGAGGGAAAGCTTTATTGGAATTAGCAAGAAACTTTTCTGCTTGTCTTGATTTCAAAAAAGCCGGAGAGATGGGGTATTTTGAGGCTTTTGAAATGATAAAACTTCATTGCACAAAAAAAGAAAATAAATAGTCTTTGCTATTTGTATTTCAACCTATTAATTTCATCTCGTAAGAATGCTGCTCTTTCAAAATCCAAATCTTTAGCTGCCTGAAACATTTCGCTTGTAAGTTGTTCAATCAAATCTTCTTTCTGCTCTTTCGACATATACTTCAAAATCGGCTCAGCTACTTTTGCAAAAGAATAATCAGGTTTATCATCTTTCTTTTTTATTTCCGCTAAAGAAGTTGACGATAAAATTTCTTCTACAGATTTGTAAATAGTTACCGGAGTGATTCCATTTTTTTCATTAAACTCCTGCTGAATTTTTCTTCTGCGATTAGTTTCTTCAATCATTTTTTTCATCGAGTCAGTAATTTTATCAGCATACATAATAACTTTTCCATTTACATTACGAGCAGTTCTTCCTGCAGTTTGCATAAGCGATCTTTCACTTCTTAAAAATCCTTCTTTGTCTGCATCAATTATGGCAACTAAAGAAACTTCTGGCAAATCCAATCCTTCACGAAGAAGATTAACTCCGACAAGAACATCAAATCCACCCAATCGTAAATCACGAAGAATTTCAACTCTTTCGATTGAGTCAATATCACTGTGAATATATCTGACTCTTATTCCGATTTTGTCGAAATAATCTGCTAAATCTTCTGCCATTTTCTTTGTCAAAGTTGTAACCAAACACCTTTCTTTTTTCTCAGCCCGATTTCTGATTTCAGCAATTAAATCATCAATCTGACCTTTAATTGGTCTGACTTCAATTTCAGGATCAAGCAATCCTGTGGGACGAATGATTTGCTCAACAACTACTCCTCCAGATTTCTCAAGTTCATAATCGCCCGGTGTAGCACTAACACAAATTACCTGATTTAACATTGATTCAAATTCTTCAAAAGTCATCGGTCGATTATCCAAAGCAGAAGGCAATCTGAAGCCATATTCTACCAATGTCATTTTTCTGCTTCTATCTCCATTATACATTCCTCTGATTTGTGGAATCGTAACATGTGATTCATCAATTACAAGTAAAAAGTCCTTCGGAAAATAATCGAGTAAATTGAAGGGCCTTGAGCCAGGTGTCCTTCCATCAAGGTGACGGCTGTAGTTTTCAATTCCAGAGCAATAACCTATTTCTTTCATCATTTCAATATCAAACTTAGTCCTCTGTTCAAGACGTGCTGCTTCAAGATATTTTTCCAACTTATTTAGCTCTGTAACTCTTTCTTTCAATTCCTGTTCAATATTATAAATAGCTTTCTGCATTTTATCGCGATCAGTTACAAAATATTTTGCCGGATAAATCGGAACGGAATCAACTTGCTGAATCACTTTTCCCGAATTTATATCAATGTATGAAATTTTCTCTACTTCATTATCCCAAAGTGAAATCCGAATTGCTTCTTCGTTTTGATAAGCTGGTATAATTTCGATTATATCTCCACGTGCTTTGAAAGCACCACGCTGATACTCTGAATCATTTCTCACATAATAGATATCTATTAACTGACGAAGAAATTTTTTCTTATCAAGTTTTTCACCTTGTCGCACAAAAATTATTTGACTTGCATAATCTTCTGGTGCTCCAATTCCATAAATGCAACTCACACTCGCAACCACAATTACATCTCTTCTTCCTTCAATTAGAGCTGTGGTGGCTTTTAATCTTAGTCTGTCAATTTCTTCATTTATTGAAATATCTTTTTCGATATACAAATCTTTTGATACAACGTAAGCTTCTGGTTGGTAGTAATCATAGTAACTAATAAAAAATTCAACAGCATTATTTGGAAAGAAAGCTTTAAACTCAGAATAAAGTTGTGCTGCGAGAGTTTTATTATGTGATATTACAAGAACAGGTTTATTGACTTGTTGAATTACATTCGAAATGGTAAATGTTTTTCCGCTACCAGTAACACCGAGCAAAGTTTGAAATTTATCACCACGCTTAATTCCTTCAACAAGCTGTTTAATTGCTTCGGGTTGATCACCAGCAGGTTTATAATTTGATACTAACTGAAATTGCTTCATCAATCAATTCTAACTCCGTGAGCGTGGAAACCACTTTGAGAAAGATGACCTAAAACAATAATAAATTCTGAATTTTCAAATCCTTCAGGTAGTTTATCGGGACTGGGACCTACGACCATCTTTTCAATGTTCTCTCCATCCACAACCCAGTAAATTGCTTCCGCTCCGGCTTTGTCAATTCCTTTTTCTTTTAGCAATTTAACTCTTATTTCTTTACTTGCTGAATTGTTTGGATCGAAAGAAGAAAATTTTCCAAGCTCTGATTTTGTGTCAAAGTAAAAGATATAAACGATAAAAACAAATAAACCAACTAACAAAGGAAGAATAAATTTTTGTAAATATTTCATCTGGCTCTCCGATTTTTATTTGAACAAAGTTAATCAATTTCGAACAAAAATTTTGAATTACATTTTTTATACCTGCTTAGATTCTGTTCCATAACTTTTGATTAATTTTTAATAACAAAATAATTCTTTTTATTAAGGGTCAAAAATGAAACTATTTACAATTTATTTACTCTTTTTCACAATAAATTTGTTAGCACAATACACAACTCCGAATAATTCTATTGTTTGGAATCTTGATAGTTTGGTTCAATATTCAGGCGGAGTAGTAACCGGCTCATTTCCGAATTATACAATTAATGGAAAAATTACAGTTTCAACAAACGATAGAATAATTATTCAAGCAGGTTCAAGAGTTACATTCAGCTCAACTACTGGTGGATTTGATGTCAATGGAATTTTCCAGGCAATAGGAACTCCGACCGATTCAATCATTTTTACTGCAACAGTTCCCGATTCGCAAGGATATTATGAGGGCTTTAGGTTTAATTCAAATCCTCAGTCCAATCAATCTATAATTAAATACGCTCGGATTTTTTATGCAGATTATGGAATGCGCTGCATTGATTCTCATCCCGAAATCAGCAACTCTTATCTATTCAAGTGCCTGAGAGGAGTTCAATTATCGACTTCAAATGCTACAATAAAGAACAACATTATCGAAAGAAGTTATGAGTATGGAATTACGATGACATTAAGTTCATCGCCTTTGATTGAAGGAAATTATCTATTGAAAAATAACACTCGTGCTACCTCAGCGATGAATCAAATAAATATTGGTTTACAAGGCAACAATTCACCAATCATCCGAAACAATATAATTGAAGGAGGAGAAAGCATTCCAACAGGTGGCATTTCTTTGTGGGTTAATGGAGCAACTGCTTTTTCAAATTCTATAATTGAAGGGAATACTATTTTCAATAACAGTTTCGGAATCACTCTTTACAGTACTTCAAACGGAATAATAAATTCTGTAGTTCGTAATAATACGATTTATAACAATAAAATAAATCCGAACACACAGACATCAGGCAGTGGAATAAATGTAAACGGAAGTCCTTTCAATCAACCGAGAATTAAACAAAACAGAATTTTCGGAAACTGGTGGGGCATTACGATTCAAAATGGAACAACAGTTCAAGCAGGACCTCAACCAAATATTGGAAACATTGAAAATGCTGACACAACTGATGATGGACAAAATATAATTTATGGAAACATTCAGGGAAATAATGTTTTTGATCTTTACAATAATTGTACTAATGATATTTTCGCTCAGAATAATGATTGGGGAATTTATGATTCTGCTGCAATTGAACAAAATATCTTTCACAAAGTGGATAATCCGCTACATGGTTTAGTCAAATTCGTTCCATTCAGTATGCAAATACCTGTTGAGTTTGTTTCTTTCACATCAGAGAAAATTGGCAATAACGTTTTATTGAAATGGACAACCGCAACCGAAACAAATAACCGTGGATTTGAAATTCAGCGATATCATTCAGAGTGGTCAACTGTCGCTTTCGTCGAAGGAAAAGGAACTACTGCACAAATAAGTGATTACAGTTATTTGGATGAAAATTTATCTGACGGCAAATACTATTACAGACTTAAACAAATTGACTTCGACGGTAATTTCAAATACAGCAAACAAATAGAAGTTGAAATAAAATCTGTTTCTGAATTTGTACTATTACAGAATTACCCGAATCCAATTTCAAATGGCGGAATAAGGGGAATATCTGGAAATAACACCACAGTGATAAGCTGGCAAATTCCTGCTAATGTTACATCATCAAATAATGAAGTGTATCTGACAATTAAGCTTTATGACATTCTCGGAAGAGAATTAGAAACGATAGTGGAAGGTTATTACGGAGCTGGCAAGCATAAAATTATTTATAATCCTTCAAACGATTTGCCGACTGGTATTTATTTCTATCAAATGAAAGTGGGTAATTATTCTGATACGAAGAAGATGATGATTATTCGTTAGTCTGAAGCAAATAATTTCATCATATACTTAAGCTGAATAATATTATTTATTTTTGTCAGGGCTGAGATAATTTTTTATTCAGCTTTACACTAATTAATCTTTTCTGAAGTTTTTAACTTCTGTCAAATAAACTCCAACATTAAAAATAAGGAGTCACGTAATGCATAAAACATTTGATATAGTTGAAAGAACTCTCGTTCCTACTGATAATCAACAATGTTTAATTGATTTTTACATAAATCCTGATGAAAACGATAAACAGAACATTCTTCAAAACCTTGATTTTGATGAGCACACTTTGTCTTCTGCTCTTGATGCAGATGAAATTTCTCGTATTGAGTTTGAGGAAGATTATACTTTTATAGTCTGGAAAATTCCGGATAATTATTCATTCGAAACACAAATGTTGTTCAAAGTTTCTTCTGTAGGTCTTATAATCAGATCGAACAAATTGGTGGTAATACTAAATAACGCCTATAACTTCACTTCAGGAAAAGAGTTCACAAAACTTACTTCCATTTTTGACTATGTAATAAAAATGCTCTTGCACACGGTTAAACATTACAATGACCACATCAAAGCAATGAAAATGATATCGAAAGAACTTCAAGAGAAAATAACAACTTCACTTGAAAACAAATATCTTGTGCAAATGTTTAACTTAAGTGAAAGTCTTGTTTATTATATCAATGCGATAAATGCCAATAGTACTGTTTTAATTAAACTAAAGAACAATGCCAGTAAATTGGGTTTAACTTCTGATGAAATAGACGAGCTTGAAGATTTGATTATCGAGAACAAGCAGTGCGGAAGACAGGCAGAAATTTACTCAACAATTCTATCTGGTTTGATGGACGCTCGTGGAAATCTTGTAAATAATAATATGAATATTTTGTTGAAGCGACTTACGATAATCAACATAATTTTTCTGCCATTAAATCTTATTGCAAGCATTGGTGGAATGTCTGAATTTACAATGATGACTGAGGGAATTCCGTGGCAGATTTCATATTCGTTGTTTGGTGTTGCAATGGTAATTATTGGAATATTAACAGCTATTATTCTGGATAAAATAATTAATGAACCAAATTTTAATATCAGAAGACGGAAAAATTTTATTAAATATCCATTCAGAAGACAAAGATAAATTGTTCAATTAGCATCTGTAGATTTTGAACTATTAAAGTTCAATTGTTATTTCATTTATATGAAACTATATCTAATAATTAACATACTCATCATTGCTGTTCCGCTTTTACTTTCATTTGAAAGTAAAATCAGATTCTATCGAAAGATTATCTACTATCTTCAATCAATTCTGATAGTGAGTTCAGCATTTTTGATCTGGGACGTAATTGCAACAGCAAGAGGCGATTGGGCTTTTAATAAACTTTATTTGACAGGAATTTATTTTTGGGGATTACCGATTGAGGAGATACTTTTTTTCCTAACAGTTCCTTATGCTTGTATTTTCATTTTCAAGACAGTCAATCTTTACTTAAAAGACAAAGTCTTAAAAATCAACGATTACATCCTTTGGTTGAAAGTTTTGTTGCTTATAATTATCGCCGTAGTTAATGCTGAAAGAAATTACACTTATACTGTATTATTATTTTCAGCCACTTCAATTTTGCTTTTGAGATTCTTAGATAATGACCTGCTTAGCTCAAGAAATTTTTGGATAACAATGCTTGTCACATACATTCCTTTTCTGATAGTAAATTATTTTTTAACCTCTATTCCAATTGTAACATACAACGACAATGCTTTTTCTACCTATCGTTTTATGACAATTCCCTTTGAAGATTTTTTCTATTCATTTTCAATGATTTCAATGTGGATAATGTTTTATAATCTATCAGAAAAGAATGAATAAAAAGATTGCAATCATAGGTGCGGGTTTAGGTGGACTTTCAGCTGCTTCAAGATTAGCACACTATGGATTTGATGTTCATCTCTTTGAAAAAAATTCTTACGCTGGTGGAAAAGCTTCACAGTTTATCAAAAACAATTTTAGGTTTGATAAAGGTCCATCTCTTCTGACTATGCCTTATGTGATTGAATCATTATTTGAAGATTGTAATGAAAATCTGAAAGATTTTTTGGAATTAAAAAAAATTGAACCTGTGTGTAAGTACTTTTATAATGATGGAACAATTATCAATGCTTACTCAGATATTAACAAATTCTCAGATGAAATCTGGTTCAAAACAAAAGAGAGCAGAGAATCATTAAAAAACTTCTTCGAATACTCAAAAATAATTTTCGAACTGACAGCAGAGATTTTCTTATTTAACAACCCAAAGGATTTGAAAACCATATTCAGTAAATCTGCTTTCAAGACATTATTACAACTACATAAAATTGATTCGTTAAGGACAGTTCATAAAGCAGTTTCATCTTTTTTCACAGATAAAAAAATCATTCAATTGTTTGACAGATATGCTACATACAACGGCTCAAATCCATTCGAAGCTCCAGCTACTCTGAACATAATTCCATTTGTTGAATATAATCCCGGCAGCTTTTTACCAAAAGGAGGCATTTACAAAATCACTGAAGCACTACTTAATCTTGCACAGAAAAAAGGAGCAAAGGTTTACTTCAGTTCGAACGTTGAAGAGATAATTCTAAAAGATAAAATTGCAATAGGATTGAAGATGAATAATGAAAGTCTTTTTTTTGATGCGATAATATCAAATGCAGACGTCAACTTCACATTCAAGAAATTATTAAAAGACATTCATACTAAAGAAGCAAAAAGATATTCAAAGCTGAAACCATCATTTTCCGGACTCGTATTTTACTGGGGAATTGATCAGGAGTTCAAAGAATTGGAAACACACAACATAATTTTTTCAGAAAATTATAAATTGGAATTTGATCAATTGACTAAACAAAAAATTATTCCAATTGATCCGACCATTTACATTTACATTTCTTCAAAACTCAATTCTGAAGATGCGCCAACTGGAAATGAAAATTGGTTCGTAATGGTAAATGCTCCTTACGATAACGGTCAAGATTGGGAAAAACAAATTGAAACTGCAAGAAAGACAGTCATCAAAAAAATTAGCCTGACTCTGAAAACTAACATTGAATCTAAAATTTTATTTGAAGAAATATTGACTCCAATTGATATTGAGAATCAAACTTCATCATATCGTGGCAGCATTTACGGAATTTCATCAGATACAAAAGCTGCAGCATTTGTGAGACAATCAAACAAATCAAAGACGATTCGGAATCTTTATTTTTGCGGAGGGAGTGCACATCCTGGTGGCGGAATTCCACTTGTTATTCTTTCAGGTAAAATTGTTTCTGATATGATCAAAAAAGATTTTCCAAAATGATTAAAGCTGATCATAAAAAGTGGGCAGAGATTTTGTTTGACCTCTACCTAAAAAATTTGCTGAAGAAGTATTTTGACCAATTTATCCAGATCGGTGAAACACCCATTATTAATGAAAGTAAATCTCTTATGATTGTTCCTAATCATTCTTCGTGGTGGGATGGCTTTTTTATTTACAAGTTGATGAAAGAATACACAAATAAAGTTTTTTATATCATGATGCTTGAAGAAGAATTGAAAAGATATTGGTTCTTCCAAAAACTTGGAGCTTATTCAATAAAACAAAACAACCCAAAATCAGTTTTAGAAACTTTGAACTATACAATTGAGTTGTTGAAAAGCAAAAACAATATGACAGTCATTTATCCGCAAGGAGAAATTCAGCCACAAGAAACCAATGAGATAAAATTTAATCAAGGAGTAAATTACATTTGCAAAAAAGCAGACTTTGAATTTCAGATTTTACCTGTTGCATTCCGGATTTTTTATTCAAATAAGAAATTACCATTTGTTCTGCATAGGTTTGGAGATATTACCTCATCTTTCGCTGCAAAAGAAGATGAGTCTCTGATTGAAAAAACTTTTTTGGAAAATCATAAAATACTTTTTGATAATAAGTCAATTCCAAATAAAATTCTTTCAAACATTAACTGACAATTGTGATTAGCATTCAGGAAATATTCAAAACTCTTGAGAAGAAAAAATATTCTGCTTTTTTCTTTACTCCACCGATTTATAAAAACTCCAAATCTTATTTGTTCAGTAAACCGAGAAAAATTATTAATATCAACAGTTCTAATTATGACAAGAATTTCAGAAAGGTGGATGAATTAGTCAAAGATTTTTATGCATACTCTGTCATAAACTACGAGGCTGGATTTTTATTTGAACAGAAACTTTTTCAATTACTTCCAACGAATGAAACTCTCGGTGAATTTGTCTTCTTCGATACAACAAATCTTAAAATCATCAAATCTGATAAAATCAGTTTCGATTTCAGTTCAGATTACAAAATCAAGAACTTCCATTTGAACACTTCAAAGCAGGAATACATTAAATCAATTCAAAAGATAAAAGACTTCATAAAAGAAGGAGACACTTATCAGGTTAATTATACTGTTAAAGGCAAATTTAATTTTTCAGGAAATTTATGTTCGCTTTTTCAAAATTTGATATTCAACCAGTCTGCTAAATACATTGCATTTATAAATCTGCCCGAGAGATTTATCATTTCAATTTCACCTGAGCTTTTTTTTGAATTCACTAAAAACAAAATAATTACTCGACCGATGAAAGGAACTTCTCATCGCGGGATTGATACACAGAATGATTTTTTTGCTAAACAAAATTTTTCAAACAGTGAAAAAGATAAAGCCGAAAACGTGATGATAGTTGATTTATTGCGGAATGATCTCGGACGAATCAGCAAGTTTGGTTCAGTGAAAGTTGATAAACTTTTTGAAATAGAGAAATATGAATCTCTTTATCAAATGACTTCTGAAATTTCATCAACTCCATTGAGAGGTACAAAATTTTCTGATATAATTCAGAAAATGTTTCCCTGCGGCTCAGTAACTGGAGCGCCCAAAATCAGAACAATGGAGATAATTCATCTAATAGAGAAAGAACGGAGAAATATTTACACCGGCTCGATTGGTTTGTTGTTGAGAAATAAAATTACGATGAACGTTGCAATCAGAACTTTATCAATAGACAAAAAAACCGGCAAAGGAGAGATTGGATTAGGCAGCGGAGTTGTGTGGGACAGTGAACCAGAAAAAGAATTTAATGAGGTTCTACTTAAGAGTAAATTTTTAACTTCTCCTCAAAGCCCATTTGAAATATTTGAAAGTATGTTAATCAGAAATTCTGAAGTAAGTTTTTTAGATGAGCACATAAACAGACTAAAAGCAACCGCCGACTTCTTTCTATTCAAATTTGATGAAAAATCTTTTAGAAAAGATTTAGAAAAATTTTTGAAAAAACTTAAAAGAACAGATTCATTAAAATTGAAAGTCATGTTGAACAAGTATGGCTTGATCTCTTTCAAAGTCTCTGCGTTAAAAATTCCTGTTGAAAAGATTAGAGTGATTTTATCAAAATCCAGAATCAACAGTCAAAATAAATTTCAGTATTTCAAAACAACAAACAGAAAGTTGTATGATAAGGAATACGAATTTTATTCTTCAAAAGAGTTTTATGAGGTTTTGTATTTAAATGAAAAATCCCATTTAGCAGAAGGATCCATTACAAACATTTTTATCAGGAAAGGACTCAACTACTTTACACCTACATTAAGTAGTGGAATATTGCCGGGAATTTATCGTTCATTTATGATGAAAAAAAATCCTGAGATAAAAGAAAAAAACATCTCACTTCACGACTTGCTAAATGCTGATGAAATAATCTTAACAAATTCTGTCAGAGGCGAAGTAAAAGTTGATGAGCTTTATTTGAACGAGAGAGAATATATTTCATTCAATAAAAAATAAATTCTTTGATTAAAGATAGAGTTCTCAATGAAAAAAATTTTAGTTGTATTTACAGGCGGAACGTTTTCAATGATGATTGATGAATCAACTGGCGGAGCTGTCCCCAGATTTTCTGGCTCCGAGTTACTTGATATGATTCCAAATGTAAAATTACTAGCAGACATTGATTACTTCGATTTCGGTAAATATCCCGGACCTCATATGACTCCTCAACTAATGCTTGACCTATCAAAAAAAATCAAAGAGTTTTTATCAAAAAAAATTTACGATGGAATTGTTATTACACACGGAACAGATACTCTTGAAGAAACTGCCTACTTTTTAGATTTAACTATTAACACATCAATTCCTATTGTGCTGACAGGTTCGATGAAAAACAGCTCTGAGCCTGATTGGGATGGACCTATGAATCTTATTGATTCGATAAATATTTGTTTGAATGATAATTCAAAAAATCTAGGTGTTTTAGTTTGTCTCAATGGTGAAATAAATGCTGCAAGTGAAGTAACGAAAATTTACTCAGATTCAGTTGAGTCTTTTAAAAGTCTTGACTTCGGCAATCTTGGATTTGTGCAGAGCGGCAGAGTAATATATAACCGGCTTCCTCATTTTTTGGAAAAAATTGAAACAGATCAGATTGACGATAACATTGATATGCTCACAGTTTATGCGGGAATGGATGAAAAATTTTTTAAGTTCTCTGCTGATAGTGGCGTTAGCGGAATAGTTGTAGAAGCTCTTGGAGTTGGAAATGTGCCACCGCCAGCATTCGAAGGAATTAAATACGCAGTAGAAAAAGGAATTCCTGTTGTTCTTACTTCTCGTTGCCCTGCTGGTGAGACAGATTACATTTATAGTTATCCCGGTGCAGGAAAACATTTGCACGATTTGGGAGTAATTTTTGCTGATTATATCAACGGACAAAAAGCCAGAATAAAATTGATGATTGTTTTAGGAAGAATAAAAAATATTGAAGAAATAAAAAGCTACTTTGAGGTGAAAGATCACATCCCTGGATATTTTGTAATAAGATAATTATCAGAAATCATACTGAAACTGCAAGTAAAAATTCAGATAATTGGGAAGCAATCCGCTAAATGTCAAACCGTATTCAGCACCAATCCCGGTTTGCCAACCTTGAAGATTAAAATTTCGCATATCTAATCCGGCAAGAAAAGATAATGATACTCCATATTCCCAAGAATTTCTATCAATGAAAGTTTTATCATTAATAAGTAATATTCCAACAGATTCTTCCAGAAAAATTCTACTATCAAAGTATTGTGCAGTTACTCCACTGAATGAAAACGAAAGTAGTTGTGGATAATATGGAGTTTTATCAGCAGGAAGAATTGAATTAATATCTTTCATCAGAGATAAAGAAAGTCTTGGATAAACTTCTTCAAAAAGTGGTTGATCTGCTTGAGCATAAATACTAATCAAGTAACCATTAATTGATGGAGAAGAGCTATTAAAACTACTATATCCCAGTTTACTTCCAACACTAAACCTTGTCTGTGATGGTGCGTTGACAAAAATTATCGAACAAATCAATAAAATTATTTTTATTTTCACTTACAGTATTTCAAAATCTTTTTTGAAAAATAAATAAGTAGTAAAGAAAAAGAAAGGAATTATATGGAGCAAAATCTTTACAACTACAAAGCTGTTGTTCAATCAGTTTATGATGGAGACACCTGCACTGTTGATATTGATTTGGGTTTACACACGTGGGTTAAAGACGAAAAATTAAGACTGAACAGAATTAATGCTCCTGAACTTACAG
>CAKZLD010000198.1 GCA_937125135.1 uncultured Ignavibacterium sp. | reverse complement strand
GTTGGGCTGAGGTTATCAAAGCAAAAGCTGTTTTTATTGGTGCTGTTTATGAAGATTCATCCGGATATCCTGACTGCCGACCCGAGTTTTTTCAGGCTTTCGAAAAGATGGTTAATCTCGGAACAAAACCAGATACACAAATCAAAATTGAAACACCAATAATAAACCTATCTAAATCAAAAATTGTTAAGTTAGGTATTGAATTGAATGCTCCTCTTCATTTAACATGGAGTTGCTATAAAAACAACGATGTAGCTTGTGGGATTTGTGATAGTTGTGCTCTGAGATTACGAGGCTTTCAGCAAGCTGGCATTGAAGATTTAATTCCATATACTGTTAAACCAAAATATTTTTAAGGAATATTAGAATGAGTAAAAAAGAAATTCTTGAAGTTTTTGAAAACCAATATCCCGAAAGAGATTATCTAATTGAGCATATCGCTCCTGAATTTACTTCCCTTTGTCCAAAAACAGGTCAGCCGGATTTTGCGACAATCATACTAAAATATGTCCCTGATAAATTGTGCGTTGAACTTAAATCATTAAAACTATATTTTAATTCATATCGTAATGACGGTGTCTTCTATGAAACTTTAACGAATCAAATTCTTTCAGATATTTCAGATGTTGTCAAACCAAGAGCTATGAGAGTTATTGCAGAATTCAATGTAAGAGGAGGAATTTCCTCAGTTATAACTGCTGATTTCATAAATGAAAAGTATAAACATCTTAGTAACTTTTTTAATCAATGATAGATTCTAACGACATAAAAAACTCCTATCTTTCATCCAAAGAAAATTTATTCAACAATTTTTTTGAAGATTCAGATGCTTTAGAGTTTAGTAAAGCATTTAGTTTTCTTATCGAAAACACAATTAGAGAAATATGTGGTTCTTCAAGGTATGATTTTGTTATCGCCTCAGCCGGAAGTTTTGCAAGAAGAGAAATCTCACCTCACTCCGATATTGATGTTATGATAATAACTGAATCTGCAGAAAATGTGAAAGAACAAATTAACTATTTCATTAAGTCTTTGTTTGATTGCGGAGTTGAAGTGTCACATACTGTAAGAGAATTCTCTGATGCAAAATTATTTTTACAGACTGATCTTCATGCTTTCACTCAATTTTTTGAAACTAAATTTATCTATGGCAAAAAAAATCTTTATAATCGATGGATTGCTCAAATCAATCAATTGGTTAAAAATTCAGAGGCGAAAAGATTACTAAATAACTTTATATCTGATCAAAAAGAACGATATCTCAAATATGGTGATTCGCCAAAATTTCTTGAGCCAAATATAAAAATGTCAGCTGGCGGACTGAGAGATTTACAATCAGTTGCGTGGATGTATCTTTTATTCAATAAGAAACTAAATCATTATCGGAATGAATTTTCCCAAACTGAAAATCTTATCAACGAACTGATTGAAAATGATTATTGCACTCAGAGTGAAGGCAAAAATATTCTTAATTCTTATAAATTCCTTCTGAAAATCAGACATTTGCTTCATCTTCTAACTAATCATAAAACAGACAGATTCGAATTCGATCATCAAAGTAAAATTGCCGAGAAACTATCGCAGTATAAAAATCACGTTTTGTTGATGAAAGATTATTTCCAAGCTACAAATTGTATTTACAGATTTACTAAATCAACAATCAAAAAATTTTCTTACAGTGTAATTGAGCAGATCCCAGATTCACTTGCCTACAATCTCGATGAAGATTTTTACATCAAAGGCAAAGTTATTTATGCGAATAATGTTGAACACCTTCAGTTTGCTGATTTCTTAAGAGCATTCTATTACAGAGGATTAAACTCTGCTTCTTTTGATAGTAAACTTAGATCAACTATAATTGAAAAAATCAGGACTTACAATTCAAATGAATTAATTGAATCTGAATCATCAGTTTTATTTAGAAAAATTTTAAACCTTCCTAAAAACGTTGGAGACACATTATCTTCAATGAATGAACTTGGAGTTCTTGGTGCATTCATTCCGGAGTTTGCAGATCTGAATGGATTTATGCAAGTTGGTGTTTACCATTGTTACTCAGCTGATGAACATACTATCAACGCAATAAAAAATCTTGAAAAACTTTATGATGAACATTCCTTTTTGGCTACTCTTTTCAAACAATTGAAAAACAAAGAGCTTCTATATCTTGCAATACTTTTTCATGATATAGCAAAACCAATTAGTATCGCTGGTCATGAATTACTTGGAGTAGAAATTGCAGCTTCACTTATGGAAAGATTGGGTTACAATGAAGATGAAATTGAATTAGTTTGCTTCCTCGTTAAAAATCATCTTCATATGGAGCAGGTAGCTTTCAGAAGAAACTTAAATGATCCGCAAACATTGGACAGTTTCGCAAAAGTAGTTGATAGTTATCAGAAAATTGATATGCTTTATCTTGTAACCTATGCTGATCTTTCAGCTGTAAATCCTGCTGTATGGACAACGTGGAAGGCGGAGCTTTTAGGAGAGCTATATAGAAAAATCCGAAGAATGTTTGAAGATAATCTCACAGGAGAGCAACTTCTTCGTTCGTCAATTCTCGTTAGTCCGAATAATATTTCACAACATTCCGACAGGATTAGTGAGTCAGATGTAAAAGAACATATCAACTCACTGCACGATGATGTAAGTTATATCAATCACTTTTCAGAAGAGGAAATAGCAAAACATATTGAAGAAATAGAGTCAGGAAAAGATATTTCTGTTATGTTTGATGAAAAGGGAGAGTTCACACACGTTACAGTTATAACTTCAGATCATCCTGCACTCCTTTCAAAGTTGTGTGGAGTTTTTACAATTAACGATGCGAACATTCACGACGCAAGAATTTTTACCCGAAAGGATGGAATTGTAATAGATTCATTTAATGTTCTTGAATTCAAAACTCATTCTAAAATTTCTACTGATAAGTACAAAAAGATTGAAGATGATTTTCACAAAGTACTATCGGGATATCTTCAATTGACTAATGAAGTTACGAAGCTTAAATCCCGATGGAAAAGATTGGAGAAAAAATTATTTTCAAGAGAAAGCGAAATTAAAATTTCTTTTGACCAACACGATAAATATACAATTATTGATGTTTCATCGCCTGACAGACTTGGCTTCCTTTATCATCTCACAAAAGAAATGAGTGAATTGGGACTTATGATTTACTTTGCAAAAATATCAACCAAAGGTGATGATATAGTTGACTCGTTTTATGTTCTAAACAGATTTGGGAATAAGATCTCACCCATAGATTATGATCTGATCCGAACAAAATTAACCGAAGCAATAAATCAAATTTTATAATGCAAAAAACAATTACAATCTTCGGGAGCGCAGTTCCCAAAGCCGGCGATGAGCAATACGAATTTGCTTATCAACTTGGTAAAAAGCTAGCTGAAAATAATTATGCTATTTGCAATGGCGGATATGCCGGTATTATGGAAGCAGTTTCTAAAGGTGCATATGACTCCGGCGGAATGATTTATGGAATCACTCTCGATAATTGGAATTCTAATCCGAACGATTTTATTACAATCGAAATCAGAACTAAGAATTTGTTTGAAAGGATAAGTAAACTAATTGAATTAGGTGATGCTTATATTGTTCTTCAGGGAGGAACAGGAACATTATTGGAATTAGCAGCTGTGTGGGAATTGATTAACAAAAATCTTATCAAGGATAAGCCTGTGATTTGTCATTCAGATTTATGGAGACAAATAGTAAATCTGATGAATGAACAATTGAAAGTAGAAAATAAAAGATATGATTTAATTGATAAAGCCGATTCTGTAGATGAGATAATTTCAATATTAAAAAATAAACTTAATAGCTCTCATATTTGAGTTCTTCTTACAAAATCAGATATCACTTTATCAGTTGAATTTATCAGATCATCAGTCGAGCCGTTGAAATAAATCTTTCCTTGATGCATCATTGCAACTCTATCAGCAACGTTTTTTACACTGTACATATCGTGAGTTACTACAACAGAAGTTACATTTAATTGTTCGGATAAATCTTTTATCAGTAAATCAATTGAATCAGACATAATCGGATCTAAACCAGTTGTTGGCTCATCATACAAAATGTAAGATGGATTAGTAACGAGGGCTCTTGCAAGTCCAACTCTTTTTTTCATTCCGCCTGATAGTTCTGCTGGCTTTAATTTAAGCACATCTTTCAATCCAACAAGTTCAAGTTTTTCTTCAACAACTTTTCTGATTTCTTTTTTAGACATCTTAAAAGATTCAACAAGTGGAAGAGAAACATTTTCTTCAACAGTCATTGAATCGAAAAGAGCGGCACCTTGAAATAAAAATCCGAATTTTTTCCGTAGCTCATACAATTCCTGAATAGACATCTCGTGAACGACTTTGTTTTCAACAACTACTTTTCCGTAATCAGGTAATAAAAGTCCGACGATGTGTTTTATCAGAACACTTTTACCACAGCCGCTCTGCCCAATTATTACAACGGTTTCTCCTTTATTGATGACAAAATCAACCCCGTTAAGAACTTTTTTATTTCCAAAACTTTTGTGGAGATCCGTTATTTCAATCATCAAATTTTCTTATAAAAATTTATTCAACTTCAATTTCAGCAAGCTCACCTGTAAAACCGCAGGATTTGTGCGTGCCGTCGCAAAATGGTTTGTTTGAAGATTGACCGCATCGACAAAGTGCAATTATTTTTTTGGGAAGCTCTTCAGCTTTTCCTTTGGAATGAAGAACTGCTTTATTAACTTCAATAAGGATTGGACCGTTTTCTGCAACTTTTATTTTAATCATTTTAATCTCCTTCTTTTTTTTAATTGAAACAAATTATTCAATTTCAAGTTCCATTCTCAGTAAAGCAGCGGCAAGAGTTTTACCTTGTGCATCAAGCTTTAATGAAACAGTACCTCCTCCGCCCAAAGTATTGTGTAAAACAAAATTCAAAGCGCGAAGATTTGGTAATTCGTATCTATCTACTTTTCCAAAACATATTCCTTCGAAATGTTTTTTTACTAAATCAGCGGAGAGATATTTTTCTAAAATTTTATATCCTTCCTCATTGTAAGCAATAATTCCAATATTCGCAGCATCTCCTTTATCACCACTTCTTCCGTGAGCAATTTCAAGAAGTTTTATTTTTTTCATATCAAACCTCAAAAATCTTTACTTGATGTTCGACTAATTTCTTAGGAATAAGTGCAGGCCAGTAAGCTACGACTTCACTTGGTTTTGGTCTGCCACCGGCGAAACCTGTAACACTCGGAGGACCTGTCAAAATCAGTGGAGCAATTTCTTTTCCAAATCTTTCAACTGAATTATAATCTTTCGAACGAACTGCAATTCTTAAAACAATCTCGTTTATATCATCTTCATTTAAACTTTTTGCTAGTGGTCCGTGACAGGCATTGTGGCCAACAAATTCAGTTCTGATTTCTTCAAATTTAAGATTAAGATTTTCTAATCTCTTTCTTAATATTTCATCAGCTGCTTTTGCTTTGGTGAGAGCTTCAGGCCAGGAATATGTCAGTGTTGCCGAAGCAGAAAAACCATCAGCATAAGAGCAGGAAACTTTATAAAATTCAGTCTCGGGTAATCCTTCGACATCATAAACACGAACTCTGTCATTTCCCAAATCTTCCAACTTGATTGAAGTGAAATCTGCAATACAATCCGGAGTAATGTAATTTTTCGGATCAGCGATTTCATATAACAGTTGTTCAGCAACAGTTTCAAAAGAAACTTTTCCGCCGGTGTTCTCGTGCTTGGTGATAATCACTTCACCATTTGGATAGGCTTCAGCAATCGGAAAGCCGATATTTGCCATATCGGGAACTGATTTCCAATCACCAAGAAAATTTCCTCCAGATGCTTGTGCTCCACATTCAAGAATATGTCCGGCTACAGTTCCTGCAGCCAGCAAATCATAATCATTTTTATTCCAACCGAATTCATAGATCATCGGAGCAAGAGTTAATCCTGTATCTGTTGTTCTGCCAGTAATAACAATATCAGCCTTTTTCTGCAATGCTTCAACAATAGGGAAAGCACCGAAATAAACATTCGCACTAAGAATTTTGTCTTTAATTGAGATAATTGACTCACCTGTTTCCATATTATTAAGTTCACATTTCTGTAAAATTAGTTCGTCAATTTTTTCTCTAATGTCATCTCCAAGAACAACAGCAACTTTTAGGTTTTCAACATTTAGTGATTTTGCAACATCAAGAACAGCTTTCGCACAAGCAATTGGATTAACACCTCCACCATTTGTAATAATTTTAATATTTCTCTTTTTACATTCAGGAAGTATTCTTTTCATAAGTTCAGGAATATCGCGGGCATAACCAAGTTCCGGATTTTTATTCTTTTGCTTTTGCAGAATTGACATTGTTACTTCTGCAAGATAGTCCATTACAAGGTAATCAATTTCACCTCCGTAAACCTGATTATATGGTGCATCAATCAGGTCTCCCCAAAATCCTTGTCCTGAAGCAATTCTAATCTTTTCTTTCATAAAAATCCTTTAAGATTTGTTCTGCAAGTTCTGATAATGAATAAGAATTTGCGTCCAGCCAGATAATTCTTTTGTCTTTATTAAACCAAGTCATCTGTTTCTTTGCAAATCTTCTTGTATTTCTTTTTGTCAAATATATTGCTTTTTCCGATGAGATTTTTCCGTTTAAAAAATCAATTACTTCTTTATAACCGACTGTGTTCAAGGAATTAAGATTTGAATCATAACCGAGTGATAAAATATTTTTTACTTCATCAATCAATCCTTCTTCAAACATTTTATCAACTCTCGAATTTATTCGTTCATATAGAATCTTTCTATCCCACAGAAGACCGTATTGAATAAAATTAAATCTTGGGGCAGACATTTTTGATTCAAATCTCCAGATTGGCTGATTAGTCAGATAAAAGACTTCCAAAGCCCGAATAATTCTTTTCCAGTTTTGAGGTAATAATTTTTCAGATGATACGGGATCAACTTTTTTCAATTCATTGTGAATGAATTCATTACCGAATTGTTTTCGTTTTTCCATAAGAGTTTTTCTTAAAAGAGGATCTGAATCAACAGGAATATCAAGTCCATCAATAAGTGCTTTAATGTATAATCCTGATCCGCCGACTACTATTGGAATTTTTCCTTTTTGAAATAAGTGTAAAATAATTTCATTCGCTCTTTTACTGAATAAATCAGCATTAAAATATTCATCAGGATAAAGTTCATCAATGAAATGATGTTTTATTTGATTTAGTTGGATTGCATTTGGTTTTGCGGTTCCGATTGTCAAATATTTATAAACTTGTCTGCTATCAGCTGAAATTATTTCGGAATTAATTTTCTTTGCCAATTGAATAGAAATATCTGTTTTGCCAGAACAAGTTGGACCTATTATAACAATGACTGATTTCATTACTTGATTTTATTCTTTTCCCAACCATTTTTTCCAATAAGAGGGACAAAAACAAAACGTGGATAAGTTTCTTTCGAGTATTCATCCTCACTCAGGCGAGTGATAACAAACAAATCCTGATAATCTCTTGGCCCAACAGGAATAACAAGCTTTCCTCCGATTGTAAGTTGTTCCATTAACTTATTAGGAATTGAAGGAGAACCAGCTGTAACTATAATACCGTTGTAAGGAGAAAATTCTGCCCAGCCAATTGTTCCATCACCATATTTGGCGTGAACGCGAATCCCAAGTTCATCAAAAAGTTGTTTCGTCTTGTTATGTAGCTCAAGATTTATTTCAATGCTGTAAACTTTCATTCCCATCTGATATAAAATTGCTGCCTGATAACCCGAGCCAGTACCGACTTCTAAAACTTTATCCTCTTTTTTCAAGTTGAGTTTCTCGGTCATAAAAGCTACGGTGTATGGCTGAGAGATAGTTTGTTCATATCCAATTGGAAGTGCAGTGTCTTTATAAGCAAGATGTGCCATTGTTTTGGGGATGAACTTCTCCCGTTCAACTGTTGCAATAGCTCTCAGTACATTCTCGTCTTTAATTCCTTTTAATTTTATTTCTTCAACTAATTGTTCTCTTTGAAAACGTGACATAAATATTTGATATTTTTCAGTAAATAATTTTATCGTTTTATAATTGAAAATTACAAAGGATTTCTATTATGATAGAATCAATATTAGGTGGATTGTTCATAATGTGTATGAGAATATTTGATGTTTCAATAGGAACTGTAAGAACAATTATGGTAGTTCAGGGGAGGAAATATCTTGCGGGATTTTTTGGTGCAATTGAGGTGCTCATTTGGATATTAGCAATTCGATACATTTTTCAAAATCTTGATCAAATACCAAATATAATTGGTTACTCACTTGGATTTGGATTGGGTAACATTCTCGGAATAACTATAGAACAGAAAATCGGTTTAGGATATATACAACTCAATATTATCTCGAAAAATCATCATCAAGAAATTGCAAAGTCTTTGAGAGAACAAAGGTTTGGAGTAACAGAAATTAAAGGAGAAGGTTCATCTGGCGAAGTTATTATCCTTGTGGTAATTATCCCAAGAAAAATTCAGAGTAAAATAATCAAATCAATAGAGCAAATAGATAATCACTCGTTTATTACAGTTCAACATTCTTTGCCATATCGGGGATTTATTCACGGTGCAAGAAAATAGTTAAAAAATTTCTTGCATTTAAAAGAAAATTTTTTTAATTATAGGTTAATAAAACTGTTTAATCCGAAATGAGATATAGCTTAAAATTTATTAATCAATCCAATCAAAATTAATCAAAAATCTCAGGAGGGTCCTTATGATAAAACATTTCTTAACTTTTTCTCTTTTTCTACTTTTTTCAACGTTAATGGTTGCACAAGATGCAAGCGTTGATGTTGCTTCAGATTTGAGCGGGCCGGTATTAGTTCAATACCCAACTGGCTGGCAATTCCCAACTCCTGAAGCTGTTTTATTTACCAGCGGAGCACATTTCAATGTGCCGGGTGGAGGCGCTGGTGGAGCAAATTTAAGTTCCGTTCAAACAAATTTATCTATGAGTGTGTTTGGCTTTGCACATCAAGCTACCTTTAGAGTTGCTGATGATTTTACCATTCCCACCGGTCAAAGCTGGAATATTGAAAACGTTGAATTATACGCATATCAAACCGGCTCTACTACAACTTCAACAATTACTGCGGTTTATGTCAGAATTTGGTCTGGTCAACCGGGGACAGGAACCGTTGTTTTTGGTGATACTACCACTAATAGAATGTCATCCACAAGTTTTTCAAATGTTTATAGAGCTTTAGACACCCAACCAACGAATACCCAAAGACCTTTGATGAAACAAGTTGTTAACCTTGGTGTTACTCTGCCAGCGGGAACTTACTGGATTGAATGGCAAACACTTGGCTCTTTGACTTCTGGACCTTGGGTTCCACCAATTGTCATAACAGGTCAAGCAACAACTGGTAACGCTAAACAATTTTCAAATGGCGTTTGGGCTGATTTATTGGATTCCGGGTCTAACACTCCTCAAGGATTACCTTTTACTCTTAACGGAAATATTGTTACTTCAAGCTCTGGAAATTCTGTGAAAATAATTTTTAACGATGATATTGTTCGTCAATTTGCTACTTCTCCTTTTACAACAGGAAGATACAAAATTAGCTTCTACGTTTATATTCCGAGTGGAAAAGCAGGTTATTTTAATACGCTTGCAGTTTTCGCTGGAACAAATAGTAATTGGGGGATGGAAGTTTATTTTGATTTAGGTGGTAATGGCAGATGCTTCGGAGGATCTAACGTAGCCCAAAATTTTACCTGGATACCTAATACCTGGCAGCTTGTTGAGCATATTGTAGATCTAACTGCAAATCAATCTCAGTTTTATTTCAGAGGAAATCTCATAAAACAATGGCAGTGGACTTTGGGTTCGAGTGGTACGGGTGGTCCGAATTCTTTACACGCTACAAATTTATATGGTGCTACTGCTAATGATGAAATGTATGTCGATGATATGACCTTAACTAATCTTGTTAACAATCAAGTTCTGTTTTTTGAAACATTCAATCAATATGTGTCTGGTCAGCTAATAGCTTGCCAAGCTCCAACTGTATGGTTAACTTGGAGTAATCAACCATGCGGACCAGAGGACGCTGAAGTTACTAATGCTCAAAATATTCCAGTTGAATTAACTTCTTTTGTTGCAAATGTTACCCCAACAGCTGTTGAGCTTAAATGGGTTACAGCATCTGAATTAAATAACTATGGATTTGAAGTTGAAAGAAAAGTTAAAGATGGAGAATTCTTCACCATTGGTTTCGTTCGTGGAAATGGAACTACTACTGAAATCAGTAATTATTCTTTCATTGATAAGAATGTCAACTCAGGAAGTTATGTATATAGACTAAAGCAAATTGACTACAGCGGAGCTTATGAATACAGCCCTGAAATAGAGGTTGATTTCAATCCTGTTAGCCAATTTAGTCTTGAGCAGAACTATCCGAATCCATTTTCCGCAGGAGGCGGATCCGCCTTTGGCGGAAATCCAACAACTAAGATTAAATTCAGCATTGTTGAAAATGCACAAGTTAAATTAGCAGTTTACAATTTACTTGGTGAAGTAGTCGCAACATTAGTTAATCAACCAATGTCCATTGGAAATTATGAAGTTGAATTTAATGCCAGCGATATACCAAGCGGAATGTATATTTATAAGCTTGAAGCAGGCTCAAATTCGATTGCTAAGAAAATGATGATACTCAAGTAATGATAAATTTTGAACGTTAATCGCTCAATGATTAATTTTTGATGAAGCGGGCTAAATGCCCGCTTTTTGTTTATATAAAAAGTGGATTTTATAGAATTAATACTTTCTATATAATTAAACTTTATTCGGGCAAAATCATAACTCAACAAAATTTCTAAGAACTTTCAAACCATTCTCGCCTG
>CAKZLD010000197.1 GCA_937125135.1 uncultured Ignavibacterium sp. | reverse complement strand
GCAAAATGATAGTAAGTAAAGTTGGAAATAAAACTTTAGCAATAGATAAATTTCGAATGATTGTGTTCTTCTTTTTCATTTTATCACTCGAATAAATTATTCCCCTAACTATTTGAATTACTTAAAGAAATAATCTTGAAATCAAGTGTAGATGAATCGAAAACCAAAACTCCATTTGCTCTTGTAGTTCGGGCAACGCAGGGAATTACTAACCAGTTTACATTTTCAGAAAATCTGTGCAGTCCAAATTTCAACAAACGAAAATTGTCTTCATCAATACAAATTGCTCCGTCAGGATGACCGTGACCTGAAAAACTAATAAAAGCATTATTGATTTTCATAAAATCGAAATGCTTCTTAAGATGGAAAATCTCACCCGGAAAAAAAACCGCAGAGCCGGAAAAATCCGGATAACAAAAGTGTGATATCATTATTTTAATCTCACCTGCATTAAAAAATTCTACTTCATTTAGACTATTTAAAAATTCTTTTGCGAAATCACTTAATCGGGTTCTGATTTCATTATCTTCATAAAGCCAAATTCTGTTTCGTGCTTTTTTAGCTCTGATTTCGTAATCGAGTTGATACCAATTTTCAGGATAGTTGAATCCGGCTTTGTAAGCGGGAATTTTTTTGATTGCATACAAATCGTGATTGCCTATTACAGACAAAGAACAATTTTCTTTTACTAATCGTATGCATTCATCTGCATTTCTTGTCTCAATGTAACGGTAGAAAGGAAGTGTAAAGCCAACAATATCTCCAAGACACAGAACTGAATCACAATTCTCTTTTTCTAAGACTTTGAAAGCTCTTTCAAGGCTTTGAATATCTTCGTGGATATCGCAGATGAATCCTAATTTCATTTATTATTTAGGAATAATAATAGATTTATTTTACTCTGTTAAACCTAATGCAGTATCGAGATAAAAGCAATTTGTTCGAAATAAAAATTAGACTTTCTACTTAATTGTTTAATAAGTTTGAATTGTAAATTTTAACTTTTACAAGGGTAGTTATGGAAAATCAAAAATGTGGTGATTGCAGTCTTCGAAAAAAATATGATAACAATCCAAAATCATTTCTTGGAAGATTCTGGAGATGGCATATTAACTTCTGTCCGGGTTGGAAATCTTATTTTACATCATTAGATGAAAATCAAAAAACTTTTTTAGCAGATAAATATAATTTTAGAAAATATAGTTAGGATTATTGGATGAGGCTATCTCAAAAGTATTTTTTATTGTTAGTCTGAGTAGTCGAAGACTGACAATTTTTGACTTCTGAGACAGCCTCAAAATGAACAGATATATTAAAACACTTTTTAATATTTACTTCATCAAAATAAGCTTCTTGGTTTGAACAAAATTACCACTTTCTAATCTGTAGAAATATATTCCGCTTGGTAAGTTACTTCCATCAAATTTTACTTCGTAATACCCGGGAGCTTTTGGCTCGTTGACAAGTGTTGCTATTTCATTTCCGAGAATGTCAAAAACTTTAAGAGAGACGAACCCTTCTGAAGAAGTGGTTGGAATAGCAAATTTAATAGTCGTTATTGGATTAAAAGGATTTGGAAAGTTTTGATCCAAACTAAATTCAGTAGGAATATCTATGTCCACGGAAATTGTAGGTAATATCCTATAGCTACCATCAATATCAATCTGCTTTAATCTATAAAGAAGTGTTCCGTTTTCCATTGACTCATCTACAAATGAATAAAAACTCTTTTGACTTGTTGTGCCTTTTCCATCAACAAAACCTATAACTTCCCAATTAGAATTTTTACCGGCAACTTTTCTTTGAATTTCAAAACCAAGATTATTCAATTCACTAGATGTAATCCATTCTAATAAAACTTTACCATTTTCTAATCTTCCTGTAAATGAAGATAATTCGACAGGTACTATTCCCATAACATAGATTGAGATATCATCAAGATACCAACCATCTCTCTGCACAGAGCCATCAGAACGTAATTCGAATCTTAATTTATTTTGAGCAGCTGTATATCCGGTTAAAAGTATTTCTTCTCTGACCCAGTTATTTTGTGTGCCATCATACAATGGTTCTCCGTTTGGTTGGAATGAGCCTGTCCCTGGATTCGTATAAAGTCCAGCCAGAGGAATCCAACTTGTTCCATTATTCGTTGAAATTTCTACCTGACCGTAATCCCAATTATTTTCAATATCCCATTTTGTCCAGAAACTTAATTTCGGATTTTGATTTCCACTTAAGTTAAAAGCGTTCGTGGTAGTCATTATAACTGTAGCATTGTTCGCATAATTACCAACCGGGCTGTCCGTGTAAGAATTTGGTGCAGAATAGAATGTAGATGTGGTTGTTTCCCATTTCGGAGTAGTTGGATTTGCTGTTACTGTCCAATTAGTATTTATGTTGTTTGTTGTATCAGCAAATAGTAAGACAGGTGTACCAGTTACAAATTTCAGAGTGTCAACTCTCATCGGAACGGAGCCTGTGTAAGTTGTAACCATCATTTTAACTGTAATATCAGGGGGAATATTCCCTATTGAAAATGAAAAATTCTGAGTATTGTTTATAGTTGTTCTTGCGGGCACATTTCCAACGTTAATTGTTCCATTGATAATTGTAATTTGAGAATTATCAGAAGTTAAGGTTAATGTTGTATTAACAGCATCTGATAATCCTTTATTCTTTATCTGAGGAACATTAATTTGAACAACATCACCAGGATTGAAATACTGTTGTGAAAATGAAGGATTGATCATGCTTACATAACCACCAGCAACCCAAGTGATATATAAATTTGGTTTTAGATTTTCCATCGCAAGTGGAAATATTCTTGATTGTGCAGGCCAAAAACCATCGGAAGATGAACCAACTTCCGGAGTCATACTAATTATTTTCGGTTTGGTATCTTGCTCGCCATACATCCAATCATCAGTTGCACCATTAACTTCATAAAGAATCACTGGTGGTTGCCCATTTTGATATCCATTAAATGCAACCATATCAGTTGAATACTCAACAAATAATGCATTGTCAGTAGTAGGTTGATTGATATATCCCCAAGGATAAAGTAAAAGATTACTATAGGTATGATAGTTTAATGCAGTTTTAAAATTGTTTTGCAAACATAAATTTCTTACAGCCTGATTTTCTGGTTCAGAAAAAGGTGCCGTTCCTCTATAAGTTTCACTGCTTGGTGTTCCGCTTGAGCCTGTATTGTTGTAACCCCACATATATCCCCAATTCCTGTTTAGGTCCACACCAAAACTTCCGCCGTTATTTCTTCTGTTTTTTCTCCACATTCCACCACCATTGGGATTGGTTGTTCTATTATATTCATATCCATCAGGATTGATACAAGGAATAAAATAAATTTCTCGATTATTTACCAGATAAGTTACTTCCGGATTTGTGCCATAGTTCTCAAGCAAGTAATACATATAATACATCACAGCCATCATTCCGGCGGGCTCTCTTGCATGGATTAAAGCATTTAGATGAACCTGAGGCTCGCTTTCATTTATATTAGGATTATCAGATATCTTTACTGCATAAATCGGTCGGTTTTCGATAGATGAACCAATTTGAAATTTCTGAGTTATAATGTTCGGATACAGCATATACATTGTGTCTAATCGTGCATAGATTTCATTCAATGTGAAAAATCCTCCCATCGAACCGAAGCCAAATCCTTCGACATTATAAGTTTCTTTACTTAATTGTTTGAATTCCTCTTTCTGAGATTCGGTTAATTTCGGAAGACTTTCATAATGTGCAAACCAATCATCTATCAACACTTCATATCTGAAAGAAGAAGATGATAATATTTCAAATTCCTTGTCGCTAATCATCGTTGTAATCGAATTATCTTTATTTGTATGGAAGTGGTCAAATTCAAGACCAAGTGAATAAAGTTTCGATATATCATCGGGAGAGCTAAGATAAATTTTCACTTCTTTGTAATTTTGAGCCGAGAGATTGGTGATAAAAAGCAGAAGAAACAAAAAGGTAAGTAAGTGCTTCATTGAAGTTCCTTTAATAAGTTATAAATTACTGTGTTAAAAATAAATAAACATCCGTTCGAAGTAAAAGAGTAAATTCAAGAACTAATAGAAGGTTGAAATATGAAAATCACAGTCTATGAAAAACCAACTTGCACAACATGTAAGAATCTATCAAAAATTTTAATTGAAATGGGAATAGATTTTGACAAAATAAATTATTTCATTGAGTCTTTTTCAAAGACAAAACTTAAATCTCTTCTTAAAAAAATGAATATGAAACCATCGGAGTTAATCAGAGAAAATGAAGAGTTATATAAAAAGTTGAAAGATGAAGTTCAGAAAATGTCGGAGAATGAAATTCTTGATTTGATGATTGAAAATCCGGAGCTTATTCAAAGACCGATAGTCGAAATTGGAGATAGAGCTATCTTAGCTCGACCTGCGGAACGACTAAAAGAACTTTTCGACTAAATTAAATCTGCGAATTCTGCATTGATTAAATTTCTTAAATCAGTCGGGGAAATCAGTAACTGAATTCCACGTACACCAGCACTAACGAAAATCTTATCAAACAATTGAGCGCTTTCATCAATAAATGTAGGAAACTGCTTTTTCATTCCAATAGGTGAGCAACCACCTCGTACGTAACCAGTTATAGTTTTTAAATCTTTTAGTTTGATGAGTTGAACGGATTTATTGTTACTAACTGATGCAGCTTTTTTAAAGTCGAGTTCAAATTCAACCGGAATACAAAAAACACTATAGCCACCCTTATCGCCCAAAGCAACAAGTGTTTTGAAGACTTCATCAGGTTTTGCATTAATTTTCTTTGCGACTGTTATTCCACTTAATTCATCTTCATCAACTTCGTACTCAAAATATTCATAAGGAATCTTATGTGATTCCAAAATTCTCATTGCATTTGTTTTGTGCATCAGGAATGTGTTTGTTGTTCCTTCAATTTATACAACTGCCACCAAGGTGTTGAAGGCGATTCATGATGTTCGTGATGATAGCCGAAGAAGTAACAAGTCAGCATTGCAATGAAATGATTCTTTTTCAATGAGCGTGCGTTATGAGGCTTCATTTCTTCTGTATGTGGTTTCATATGTGGTTTGTACGTCCCAAAATAAAATAATTGAAATGTTCCGATAAAAGCCGGAACTACCCAAAAGAACCAAATGCTGATTTCATCAATCCATAATTTCAAAATGTTAAAAGCAATAGCCATAATAATTATTTGAGGAATCGTTGTATATCTCTTTAAAAAAGTGAACCACCATAGAAAAAAGTTTTGTGACTTAATGTTAAAATCAGGATCCTGTTCTTCACCGGGATGTTTATGATGAAGGAAATGATTTTTAATTAATCTTTTATAAGACATTCCGGCAAAAAGGAAACAAGCAACTTTTCCAATTAAGTCATTGACTGCTCTGTTCTTTGAAACAGTTCTGTGCATTGCGTCGTGAGCAGTGATAAAAAGTCCGGTATATAAATAACCTTGAAACAAAACGTGCAGGTAAAACCAGACCGAAGTGAAATCAACTTTTACACTTGTTAGAATGTAAACCAAGTGGATCAACCAAATTGAAATTACAGTTATTGCTATTAAAACTCCCATAGTCATCTCATGAATAAAAATAGAATTAGAAAAAAAGTAAATTGAGTTAAAAAGTATTTATCTGGTAAATCAGATTTAATTTCAATTTTCATTTTTTGAAAAGTTACTGAAAATAAAAATGCAATAACAAGCCAAGCCACATAATTTTGAATTGGGATATAATTATTCTGCCAACTCCAGTAATTAAGTTTTACAGCGATTGGCTCAAGAAAAAAATCAAAAATCACTGCAAAAATTCCCGTGAACAAAGCAACGAAGAATTCGTCGCTAAAAAATTTTTGTGATAACTTTATTGCTCCCATTACTACTAAAACCCAGTTGAAACCAATAATTAACGGAACGTCGAAAAGCTTTAATCCCAATGTGTCGCCGTAAGAATAGTTCCCAAAAATCAAACCAGTTTTAGCTCCAATTATTTCAAGAACAAGAGTAATCACATAAGTAATCGCAACCCAAATTAATAGTTTTATATCTGAGTTTTTCTTAGCAAAAAAAAGAACTACTCCACCCGTTAATAAAAGCGTAAAAGGAGTAAGAGTTTTCATCAAGGGTAAAGAAAATGAAATCAAATGACCAACAATTCCGACAAAGTACATTATATAGATAAAATATTCTTCCTTTTTCTTTATCAAATTTTTCTACCTTTCCAAACGAGTTTTTTTGAATGAAATCTATAAACTGAATTTACGGCTTCTATTAAAACAAATATCATTTGAAGAATGTGCAAAATTATATTTATAAAAATATTCTGTCGGCTTTTTGCGGAGATAAAAATTCTTGATAGAAGAATTATTAAAATCAGGACGAATGAAATAACCGGCTCTTTCCAATAAAAAAATGGTAAAGTCAAACTGAGAGTTACAATAAAAATAAAACCAAAAAATGTTATCAAATTTATTCTGAAGCCGGGATAAAAGTTTTTAGCAAAACCATTGATTGCTTCACTTAGGTTTGGATACATTCTGCAAAAGACCATATTGCCACCAAGTAAAGTGATCATCTTTTGATTTGATGATTTGACAATCCTTGCGAACTCCATATCTTCAACGGGCATATTTTTAACAGACTCGTGTCCTCCGATAGAATCATAAAATCCTTTTTCCCATAAAATGAATTGTCCATTTGCTGCAACGAAAGATTTGTTCGATGATTTATAAACTAATATTAACGGAAGAAAAGATAACAATAGCCAATTCATCAAAGGCACTATGAGATATTCTGAAAGAGATTTCATTCTTTGTGTTGGGAACACAGACAGCATTCTGACTTTCTTCTGCTTAAAGATTGAAACTGCAGACTCAACCGCAAAATTATCGAGTCTCACATCTGCATCAATAAAAAGAAGATATTTACCATTTGCTTTTTGAGACAATTGATGACAAGCCCAGTTTTTTCCAAGCCAATCATTTGGCAAATCAAGTCCATCAATAATTTTTAACTTATCAGAAAACTGTTCTAAAATTTTTTTTGTGTTATCGGTTGAATGATCGTTCAAAACTATTATTTCTATTTTGCGATATGTTTGGTTGAGACAATCTGAAATGATATTTGAAATATTACTCTCTTCATTACGAGCTGGAATTAGTATTGAAACTAAATCTTCACTACTGATTTCTGTTTTCTTTAGTTCAGGAGCGGTAAATAAATTTACAAGTGAAACAATAAAAATTATCAGACAAACGAAGCCCGAGACAATGTAAATTATATCCATCTAAGATTGATTATTGAGTTAAGCATAAATAGTTTAATGTCGTAAAAATAATTTATTAAAATCTGCTTCCTGAAAAATATTAAAAATAATGATTACTGTTTTAGAAGCGATAAATCTTTCGACTGAATACTTGCAAAAAAAAGGGGTTGAATCTCCAAGATTAAATGCTGAGTTGCTTCTTGCACACATTCTTAATAGCAAAAGATTAAACTTATATCTTATGTTTGATCGCCCTTTGAATCAAAATGAATTAAATATTTACAGAGAATATCTTTCCCGAAGAGGTAAAAGAGAACCTCTTCAGTATATTATTGGAAGCACAGACTTTTTTAATGTTCATTTGAAAACGGACACACGGGCTCTCATTCCTCGTCCTGAAACCGAGTTATTAGTTGAAACAATCATTAATCTTTATAAAGAACAGGAAGGATTGAATTTCCTTGATATTGGTGTTGGGACTGGTTGTATATCAATAGCTTTACTGAAGAATCTGAAAAATTCAAAAGCAGTTGGAGTAGATTTAAGTGAAGGCGCTTTGAGTCTTGCCAAGGAAAATTTACTTTTGAATGAAATTGATTCTCAATGCTCGCTGTTGAAATTTAATGCCCTCGATGATGATTATTCCAAACTTGGAAAGTTTGATTTTGTTGTTTCAAATCCTCCTTACGTTTCGAAAAATGATTTTGATAAACTTGAGCCCGAATTGAAAAACTATGAGCCTCGAATTGCTTTAACAGATGAAGAAGATGGGATGAATTTTTTCAAGACAATAATTAAAAATTCTCATCAAATTCTCAAACTAAAAGGCAAATTATTTTTTGAAATCTCACCTTCAATTGCCTCTCAAGTCAAGGAGCTTTTCGAAGAAAACAATTTTAGAGAGATAAACCTTGTAAAAGACTTCAGTAATCATTACAGAATCATCTACGGAGAAAAACAATGAAAGTTGTAGTTCAACGAGTCTCTGAGGCAGGAGTATATATTCAAGAAGAAAATTATTCCGCTGAGATTAGTAAAGGAATTGTAATTTTACTCGGAATAAAAACAGGCGATAAAGAAGATGATGTAATCTTTCTTGCAGACAAATGTTCTAATCTCAGAATCTTTGAAGATGAGAATGAGAAGATGAATCTTTCATTAAAAGATATAAACGGAGAAGCATTAATAATTTCTCAATTCACACTTTACGGCAATGCTCAAAGAGGAAATCGTCCGAGCTTTACAGAAGCTGCTCGACCCGAAGAAGCAATCCCACTTTATGAAAAATTCATTTCAAGAATGAAAGAAAATTTGGGTCAGGATAAGGTTAAGTCCGGAATATTCGGTGCAATGATGCTGGTAAAAATTTTCAATGACGGTCCTGTAACAATTCTTATTGATTCAAAAAGCGGTTGATATGAATAACGTATTGATGATTTTTATTGATGGAGTCGGTATTGGGAAAGAAGATTATCAATTTAATCCGTTTTTCAAATTAGGATTCAAAACTTTCTCTGAGCAATTTGGTAAAATTCCTTCATTAGAAAATCAAATTCTTTACGGTGATAAAAAATTTCTTAAAGGTATTGATGCAAATCTCGGCGTTGTAGGATTGCCTCAAAGCGGCACGGGACAAGTATCAATTTTTTGTGGTGTTAATGCTGCAAAACAGTTGGGTTTTCATTTCGGTCCTTTCCCTCATTCAAAAACTATTGATGTAATTAGAGAGCAAAATATTTTCAAAGAATTTATTAATCGCAAAAAGAAAGTCTTCTTCGCCAACGCATTTCCCAAAATTTTCTTTGACTACATAAAACAAGGTAAGTCAAGGTTAAGTGTTACTTCAAAAAGCTGCTTACTTAATGGAATGAAATTGAATTCATCCACAGATGTGAGGAAATCAAAAGCTTTAACTGCTGAAATAACAAATGAGCGTTGGAATAAAAGACTTGGCTATAAATTAGGAATCATTAGTCCAGAAGGTGCTGCAAAAAGATTACTGAGAATTTCATCAGAATATCATTTCACTTTATATGAATTTTTTCTTACAGATCATTTGGGTCACGGAAGAATTGCAGATGAGCTTGAAACTGTTCATAATAATCTCGACAGATTCTTATCTGAAGTTTTTAATAAATTAGATTACAAAAGAACGACCTTGATTGTTTGTTCAGACCATGGGAATTATGAAGACCTTTCTGTTAAGGGACACACGAATAATCCCGCTTTGTTCATTACTGCTGGAAGGAATGCAAGAAATATTTTTAATGAGGTTTTTGATTTAACTGATATTAAATCAGCTGTGTTGAAATATGTTTAAAGATTATCCCATTATCAAATTTGCAATTGGATTTACAATTGGCATTGTTGCTCAGAGCATTATCGGATTTAATCTTATTATATTGATTTCATTTTTATTCATCTCTCTCTTTTTAACTTTTATCTTTTATAAAATAAAGAAGTCTGTTTTACTCTACCAGATTTTTTTGCTTGTTGTTTTTGTGAATATTGGATCGATCGTTGCAAACTTGAATAAACAAGAGATAATAACAAAACTCACTGATTATCATAAAGAGAAAAACACAATTGCTTTCGGAATTATTGAATCAATTGACTTAAAAAAAGAATATGAAATTTCTTTTATACTTCGATTGGATAGTTTAATAATTTCTGAAAAGAAGATTGAAACAAATGAAAAATTGCTTTGCAGATTACGAAGCGGAGGAAAAGATAGAAAATTTTTCTATGACAATTTTAATCCCGGCAATAAAATATCTTTCAAAGGAACATTTACACAACCGAAATCAATTAGAAATCCAGGCGAATTCGATTACAAAAAATATTTACTCTCTGAAGGTATAACAGGAATATTAACTTCGTATGATGATAACTCTTTCCATTTAATTGATAGCGATTATTCAACGTATCAAACCACCGTTTTTAATGTTAGAAAATATATTGATAAGTTAATTCACAAACTTCATAATCAGAAAACAGCAGGACTACTGAGAGGACTTTTACTTGCTGACAGAACCGAGATAGACTTTGAAACTAAAAAGAATTTTATCAATGCTGGAGTGATACACATTCTCGCAGTATCCGGATTACACGTCGGTTATATTGTGCTTTTCCTGATTGTTGTTTTTGGCAGATTTAATCTTTATGTAAGATCAATTTTTATCATATTAGGAATTTTTTCTTTTATGCTGATTACAGAAGTTCCGCCGTCTGTTTTCAGAGCTACTTTGATGACTGCAATAATTATAATTTCATTCCTTAGTAATCGTTCAACAAATCTCTTAAATTCAATTTCACTTTCTGCAGTAATCATTTTATTTGTAAATCCTCAACAGATTTTTAATCCCGGCTTTCAGTTATCTTACTCTGCTGTGTTGTCAATTGCATTAATATATCCCGTAATTCAAAAAGAAATAACCTTAATTGGAATAACCAATCAAAAAGTCAAAGCAGTATTACTTTTTATCGGAGTTTCATTAGCTGCACAGATTGGAACTCTTCCTTTTACAGTTGCTTATTTCAACAAAATTTCACTGATATCATTAGTAGCAAATCTTGTAGTCATTCCATTAACAGCTTTGATTGTTGGTTCAGCAATTATAACATTACTTATTGGTTCAATTACTGTTTCAGTTGCTTCTTATTTAGGAATTACGAACAACTTCCTTGCAACTGTAATGTTTAGTTTCATTAATTTTTCCGGCGGTTTGGAATTATCTCATATCAGAATAAGTAGCTATTCAATTCTTGATGGGATAATCTTTTATTTTTTCGTTTCGATTTTCATATATGGATTCCACAAACTTTCTAAACTTTACTTGAAGCTTATTTTTTCTTTACTCATATTTTTCAACATTTATCTTTTTTCAAAAATTGATGACAAAGAAATATTACCCGACGGTTTACTCAGCATCTTAATGATTGATGTTGATCAAGGTGATTCTTTTCTCATTAAGTTTCCTAATGGAAAAACAGCTCTTATTGATGCGGGCTTAGCAAATCCATTTTTTGATACTGGCGAAAGAATAATCATTCCCTTACTTGATCATCTTGGAATAAAAAAATTAGATTACGGATTTATTAGTCATTATGATAATGATCATTATGGTGGATTTGTTACTTTATTGAATAATCAAAGAATCAAAAAAGTTTTCATTCCGGAGCCAGACTCATCCACTAAGTCAATTAAGTTTAATAAATTTCTGGATAAGCTTGGTATTCCGAAAAAAATATATTTAAGGGAAAAATATGAAATTGAAAATGTAGCCATTTATATATTAAATGATACATCAGCAACATATTTTAATAAACTCTCCTCAAATGATAGAAGCGGAATAATGAAAATTGTTTTTGGTAAAAAGAGTTTTCTTTTTTTAGGCGATGTTGAAATCCCAGCAGAACGATATTATGTGTTAAAAGAAAGAAAAATGCTTGATTCGGACGTTCTCAAAGTTGGTCATCACGGAAGTAAAACCGGTTCTTCAGAAATATTTTTAAAATTAGTCTCTCCTGAAATTTCTTTGATAAGTGCGGGAATTAAAAATAAATTTGGACATCCTTCTGAAATAGTTTTGGAGCGGCTTGAGAAATTGAATTCACGCATACTTAGAACAGATTCCGCTGGTGCTATTTTACTTCAGTCAGATGGGAATAAAATTGAAATTGTCGATTGGAGAAATCATTAAATGTCAGTTATAAAAAAAGATAGAAAAACAATTATTGGAATCCTTGGTGGAGGTCAACTTGCGAGAATGTCAGCGTTTCAAGCTATCAGAATGGGTTTTGAGGTTGCAATTCTTGAAAAAGAAAAAGATTCTCCTGCTGGCTCGCTTACAAAAAATGAATTCGTTGGTTGGTTAAATGATGAAGAAGTATTAAATCGTTTTATTGAAGCGAGTGATATTATCACACTTGAAAACGAGTTCATTGATTCATCTTTCCTAAAGAAAATAGAAGAGCAGGGGAAAAAAGTTATTCCTTCCTCAAAAACAATCTCGCTGATTCAGGATAAACTGATTCAAAAAACAACCCTGAAAAAAGCTGGTGTTCCGGTTCCAAATTTTCTACAAATAAATTCAGATACTTCTTTTGAAAATGTTAAAAATATTTTAGGTAAAAAGTTTTTACTTAAATCCAGGAAAATGGGCTATGATGGTTACGGTAATGCAACTATCAAAAACAAAAATGATTATCAAAATGCACTTGAAAAATTATCATCTCGACACGCAGAACTTTACGCTGAAGAATTTGTAAACTTCAGAAAAGAATTAGCAATAATGGTTGTTCGAACTAAAAAAGAAATTAAATGTTACCCCGTTGTTGAGACAATTCAGAAAAATCATATTTGTCATCTGGTAATTGCTCCTGCTCAAATTGAAAAACGACTTTCAAAACTCGCAGAAGAAATAGCTATCCATTCGGTTGAAGCAGTAAAAGGCTTCGGAATTTTTGGTATTGAAATGTTCTTAGACGAGCAAGATAAAATTTCAGTCAATGAAATGGCTCCTCGACCACATAATTCTGGTCATTACTCGATTGAGGGATGCATAACCTCTCAGTTTGAAAATCATATTCGTGCAACATTAGGATTACCTTTGGGCTCTACCAAAATGGTGAAACCTTATGCAGTGATGATAAATCTTCTCGGCAAAAGAAATGATATTGGTATCCTTCAGAACTATGATGAAATATTATCCGATGATAATATCAATTTACATATTTACGGTAAAAAGAATTCTCGAATTGGAAGAAAGATGGGGCACATCACTATAATAGGAGAGAATTTAAAATCACTAATAAAAATTGCTCGATCAAAAGAGAAAAAAATAATTTTATAGAAAGGTCTTTTATGAAAAAGAATAAACCATTGGTTGGAATAATTATGGGTAGCGATTCTGATTTAGAAGTTATGAAAGAAGCAGCACTCGTTTTAGATGAATTCAATATTTCTTATGAGATTAAAATTGTATCTGCACATAGAACTCCTGATTTTATGGCTGAGTATGCTAAATCAGCTTTGAAGAGAGGAATAAAAGTTATCATTGCCGGAGCTGGTGGCTCCGCTCACTTGCCTGGAATGACAGCATCACACACAATCTTGCCAGTAATTGGAGTTCCAATTAAATCAAAATCACTTGATGGATTAGATTCTTTATTATCAATCGTCCAAATGCCAGCTGGAGTGCCGGTCGCCACAGTAGCAATTAACGGAGCGAAGAATGCAGGACTGTTAGCAGTTGAAATTTTATCTTTAAGTATTAAAAGTTTGCAACAAAAAATGTATGACTT
>CAKZLD010000196.1 GCA_937125135.1 uncultured Ignavibacterium sp. | reverse complement strand
GAAAGAATCAACACAGAAATTAAAAAGTATCCTAAGAAACAAGCTGCGGTAATGGCTGCTCTTTATATTGCTCAGGAGCAAAACGGATATATTACCAACGAGATAATGGTTAAAATAGCAGAGTTACTTGATATGCATCCTCACGACGTTTTAAGTGTTGTTACATTTTACACTATGTATTTTCAAAAGCCGATGGGAAAATATCATATACAGGTTTGCACTAATGTTTCTTGTATGCTTCGAGGTGCATACGATATTTGGAATCAAATCAGAGAGAAACTAAAAATTGACAATCTTGAAGTAACAGAAGATGGCAGATTTTCTTTAGAAGAAGTTGAATGTATGGGAAGTTGTGGTACTGCTCCAATGTTTGCAATAAATGAAGACTTTTATGAAAATCTCACTAAAGAAAAAGTAGAAGAAATAATAAATTCATTAAACTAGTTTTATCATCACTACACAAATAAACACATTATGCAAAAAATAGTTTTACCAGATATTCCTAATCTTCATCAATTAGAAGTTTATAAGCAAAACGGTGGTTACACAGCAATTAAAAAAGCTTTGAGCCAATCTCCTGATGATATTATTGATCAAGTTAAAAGATCCGGTTTAAGAGGTAGAGGTGGAGCAGCATTTTCAACAGGATTGAAATGGAGCTTTATGCCAAAAACTACTGATAAACCAAAGTATTTATGTGTTAATGGTGATGAAAGTGAACCGGGTTCATTTAAAGACAGACAAATTTTTGAGTTTAATCCTCATCAGTTAATTGAAGGAATTTTAATAAGCTGTTATGCAATTGGAGCAAAAACTTGCTATATATATATCAGAGGTGAATATCATAAGTGGATTAAGTTAATGCAAAAAGCTATTGATGATGCTTATGCAGATGGCTTAGTCGGTGAAGCAATGAAATCAACTTTTTCTACTGAATTTTATTGTGATATTTATATTCACAAAGGAGCAGGAGCATATATTTGTGGTGAAGAATCATCGTTAATGAATTCTTTGGAAGGCAAAAGAGGATATCCAAGAGTAAAACCACCTTTTCCAGCTCAAAATGGATTATGGGGTTGCCCGACAACAATAAATAATGTAGAGACTATCGCAAATGTTCCTCCGATAATTAGTAATGGATGGGAATGGTTTGCTTCTATTGGAGAACCAAAACATCCGGGAACAATTTTATTTGGAGTAAGTGGACATGTCAATAAACCCGGAGTATATGAATTACCAACTGGAACATTGTTGACAGATATAATTTACAATTATGCAGGCGGAATTCCCGGAAATAAAAAAATTCTTTGTGTAATTCCAGGTGGTTCATCAATGCCGCCGATACGTGGGGATCAGATTGAAGGGGTTAAAATGGATGCTGAATCTCTTAAAGCTGCGGGTTCAGCAATTGGAACCGGTGGAATAATAGTTATGGATGAAGATACTGATTTAGTAAAAGTTTTAGCCAGAATTGCACAATTTTATCATCACGAAAGTTGTGGACAATGCACTCCTTGCAGAGAAGGCACAGGTTGGTTAGAAAAAATTCTAAAAAGAATTATTGCAGGTAAAGGTTCCATTAATGATCTAGATTTACTAATCACTGTTGCAAATCAGATTGAAGGCAACACTATCTGTGCTTTGGGTGAAGCTGCTGCATGGCCTGTTAAATTTATGGTTGAGAGATTTAGAGATTATTTTGAACAAAAAGTTAGTAAAGAAATTAATTTGGAAGTGGTCAACAAAGTTCACTCAATGAGACAAACTGCAATCACAATTGAAGAAATTAAACATTGATGGAGTGTTAGTTTTTCGAATTCATTAAATATTCTTCTATAAAAAAGTCACGCTTTCAATAACTCAGCGTGACTTTGTTTTTGAATTAAAAGTAGGTAAATACAAATTCATAAGTTTTTGTTGTGGAGAATCCTGGAAGATAAATTAATCTTCTGTTCTTGAACCCAATTCTTTATCCAATAAATATAATCCTTGTTTGCTGTCCCCAATCATTTCGAATTTTGAAATAATCTCTTCTATCTGTGTTACTTCTTCAATTTGTTCATCAATAAACCAATTTAGAAAATTAATTGAAGCAAAATCATTTTCAGCTACTGCCTGTTTCATAATTGTATTTATCATTTCAGTAACTTTTTTCTCGTGATTTAAGGTATCTTGCCAAACTTCCATAACATCTTTCCATTCGGATTTTGGCTCAGCTAAAGCTTTAAGATAGACTCTTTTACCTAGAGTTACTAAATAATTATAAAATTTCATTGCGTGCTCTCGCTCTTCTTCGGATTGCATTTTCATCCATTTTGCTAATCCACGAAGATTCTTCTCTTCAAAGTATGATGACATTGAAAGATATAAGTAAGATGCACCTAACTCGGCATTAATCTGGTTAAGCATTAATTCATAAATTTTGTTTGAAATCATAATTACCTCTTATTTTTGTT
>CAKZLD010000195.1 GCA_937125135.1 uncultured Ignavibacterium sp. | reverse complement strand
CCTGCCTCTAATTTTGTTTCTTTATAAACTATCGGCAAAGGAACCTGTTTTTTAACAATAACATCCGATTGTCGCAATTCATAGAAAAGACACTCTTCATAAGCACTTTCTAATAATCCCGGACCGAGATTCTTATGTACTTCAATAGCACAACCAATTATTTTCTCTGTAATTAAATTTTCTATCATAGTCTCTCCTTTGTTTCTCCGTGTTCCTTTGTGAACTCTGTGGTAAGATTTTTTTTCACCACGGAGAGCACAGAGAGGCACAGAGGTTATTTCTCTGTGTTCCTCCGTGTTCTCTGTGGTTAAATATTTTTTTACCACAGAGAACACAGAGATTCACAGAGTTTTATTTCTTATTGCAATTATTACTTCTTTATCCTGTTTAGATAATTTTTGTTTTTCTTTATCAAGATAATCTTCACCGAGTTCATTTTTCAGAGCGTTTATTTCTTCTAATATCTGCTCGATATTCATCTTCACTGTTTCCAGATTTGCTATTCTTCTCAATGTGTAATCTGATAATGTTCCGTAATCAAGAATATCTTCCCTTAAAGTTCGTAAAAATTTCTTATGAGCTAATAACTGTTCTGAATTATTTGTTCTTAACAGATAATCAAGTTTATCAAGCGCCTTTTTCTCAATACTCAGTGCAGGAAAACTTGATGATGTCGTGTCTTCATATTTTTTTACTTTTTCATAAATACTCCAAAATTCATCATCAATCGAGAATGCTTCTTCTTCAGGGTAACATTTAATTTTTTCAAGAACCTGTTCGAGTGATGAATCTTCTATTAATTCACTTTCACCGTTTTTTTTATATAATCTTATATACATTCTGTTCTTACGGAAACATACAATCATTTCGTCTTCTTTAGATTTTTTTGCAACCTTTATTCTGCTTGGTATTTCATTAAGTGATGCAATTACATCAGGATATTTTTCTTTAATACTCAGATAAAGATTCAGAACTTTTGTATAAAAGCTTTCTTCTTCGCCTTCATCAGGACTTTGCATCAACTTCTGATAAAGCTTTGATGGTGAAGGTTCTTCGTCAATATCAAATATTTTTGAATCTTCTCCCAATGTATTGTGTATCATAAACATTTTATTCTGTGCAATCTCTCTCGATCGAACAACTGTTGCTCCTTTTTCCGTCGGGAAAAAATTAACGATGTAGAGTTTATCGAATACTTTTTTGCTTATACGGTTGATCCTTCCTAATCTTTGAATAACCCGTACAGGATTCCAGGGAATATCATAATTTACAACCATACCAGCTCGATTAAGGTTGAATCCTTCACTAAGTTTATCCGTAGATAAAAGTATATCATAATTGTTCTCCTGATCTTTTACAGAAGCATCAAAATTTCTATTTACTTCAGAAATTCTTGATTCAGGAATTGAACCTGTAACAACGAAAGTTCTTTGAGTAATTTCAGGATTAAGCTTTGTAAGTTTTTCGAAAACATACTTCACTGTATCGCTGTACTCAGAAAAGATGACTATTTTTCTTTTGGGTTCTCCATTTAAAGAAGGTTTTTTTAGTTCTTCTTTAATGTGTGTTAATAAACATTCAACTTTAGGATCGTTGTCAAGCAGTTTTAATTCGTTCAACTTGTCGAGAATTTCATCAAACATCTTTATGTCTGATTTGATATCTTCAATAAACCGTTTCCCTTCTTTGAATTTCCCGATTTTGTAGCGCTTATATTTTTTAGGAAAGGCACCTGTTGTAAGATTTTTCTCATAATTTTTCAATTCTTCTTCAATTTCCTCAGGAGTAAGTTCGACAATATTTTCAAGCAGTTTTCTATCGAGTATATATTCACCATTTTCGGGATTTCCATTGCCAGTTTTGGTTATGAATTCAAGAACTGTTGTAGTGATACGTTTGAAATTTTTTATACTTTGTTCAAAGGCGCCAAAGGAGCTTTCAAATCGTTTAACGAGTAATCTTCGCATAATATCGAACAAGTTACGCTGTTGAATAAACTCACGGTTTTTCTCCTTATCCTTTTCATCAAAAAGTGTTGTACCGATTCCTTCTTCATAATCAAACGGTCTATAAATAGCACCTTTAAATTTTCCGCCTTCATCAGGGTCTTCAAAATGTATGTTTAGAATTTCATCATAGAAATCGGATTGTTCTTTTGTTAATTCATAGAACCATTCAATTGGAGGTTCAACGGTTGATAAGTCTGTTACTTCATTTTTATAAAATGGATTTTTCTGTAAATCTAATCTGTTTCTTCGGATTGTAATTGGTTCTATAACATCGCGAATTTGTTTTGCTAATGCGTGAGACTTCCTTTTAATTTTGGTAAGGTCTATTTCTCCATCGCAAAAAATAGTTTCATAAAGTTGTTTTGCTCTTCGAGCTTTTTTCCTGTCTTTTGAATTGTAATTCTTTCTGATATAAGCGAGTCTCTCAAACATAAAGTTAATCGTTCTGAAAGTTGCTATAAGATCATTTTCAAGAGTAATGGAAGATTTTTTTGGTACAATAAATAAATTGAGCATTGCAAGGATATCTTCAGGTTTATTGTTGAAAGGAGTAGCAGTAAGTAAAATAACTTTTTTGTTTCTACAAATATTTCTCAACAATTCATAACCTTTAGTATCAGAATTACGGAATCGATGAGCTTCATCAACAATTACAACTTCAATATCATCATTGTTTTTTACGAATTCTAAAACAGTTTCAAGATCACCAAGTGAACGGGCTTCCCAGTCATAAAGCTGAAACTCATTTAAATACTTTCGCCAGCCTTCCGTTCTGTTTTCATCTCCAATCAATCCCGGCGGGCAAATAACAATTCCTCTTGACTTTAATTGTTTTGCAATCATACAAGCAATGATAGTTTTACCGAGTCCAACCACATCGGCAACAAGTACACCATTGTGTTGTTCTATTATCGAAAGAGCTGATTCAACAGCATCAATCTGATATTTATAAAGTTTGTATCCTTTATCGGTGAGCAATTTCTTCAATGAAGTTGAAACAGATTTATGTTGGAAAGTTTCAAGATAAGTTTTTAAGACAAGAGTATAAGCTTCGAAAGGAGTAATATTTCTTATGTGAGTCTCATTCTCAATTAATTTTATCAGTTTATCTTTAACATCGGCTTGTTCTGTTATTTTAACTCCGTCGTTCCATAAATCATCGAAATATTTTTCAGCTTCATCAAAACCGTAATCACTTATCTCAACATTAAATTCACTTTGTTTTGATAGTCCTGCTTTAGTGAGATTACTGCTGCCGGTAATGAATAATTTAGATTTACCAACCTGACTCTCTTCCAGTTTGAAAATGTATAGTTTCGCGTGGTTCGATTTAAATGTTTTTCTGATGATAATTCTATCGGTAATTATTAATTTGATGAAGAAATTCACTTGTTCATAAAAATCCTTGGTATCAAATTCATCACTGTTAATTGACTTCTTTACAGAGTCTAAAAACTTATTAATTTTCTCTTCATCACTTAATTTATCATTATCAGAAACTTCAATCAGCCTGTAATTATATTTATCAACATCTAATCCCACAAGAATTCTTATAACGACATTTGAATTTTCTCTTAATCCCTCGTACAACTCTTTTATACCGGAGAAATAAAAAAATCCGATAAGAAATTTTAGCTCTTCACTTTTGGTAATAAGTTGGTTGATTCTTCGTCGAAGGTCTTTTGTTTGCTGATTGGTAATAAAATTGCTCATAATAAAAAATAAAATTTTTTAGAATAAATATCCTCTTTTTTTATCCTTTAGCCAAAATTTGACTTTTGAGTGATTAATGAACTGTGACTATATGAAATAGATTTTTTTTCGCTCTATGATTTTACGGAATTTTAAGTAAAAATTACCTAAGGTATATTTCTCGCATATCTCTCGTATCAAAGCGCCATCAGACCGCCTGAAAAAATTTTTGTTAAATTGAACCTTGAGGTGTGGCAAAAATTAACTTTTCAGTTACATTATATAGTATGGAGATGAAAATTTGCATAAAATAATTCGTGTAATTCGTGGCTAATAAATTCTAAGTGATAAAAACTTAGGTTAGTAATATTAATTACTTTATACGTTTATAAGCTATTCCTATCCAATCATCCATTTTCATAGATGTTAATTTCTCAAATCCAATAGCTTGATAAACCTCATTTATTTTATCTACTTCTGTCTCAAGTAAGCCAGAAAGTAAAAGAGTTCCACCCAATTTTAATCTTCTCTTAATTTCATTTGCCAAATCAATTAAAACATTCTTCTGAATATTTGCAACAATCAAATCAAAATTATTTTCAGAGATTTCATCAATTGTACATTGTCTGATTTCAACAATATCATCAACTTGGTTTAATGAAACATTTTCAATTGAATTTTCAAAAGACCATTCGTCAATATCAAAACCGATTACTTTTTTTACTCCCAATTTTGCAGCAACAATTGAAAGAATTGCAGTACCACAACCAACATCAAGTACGTTATAACCATTACTCAAATATTTTTCAATTAACTGAATGCAAATTTTTGTTGTAGGATGTTCACCTGTCCCAAATGACATTTTAGGATCAAGTTCGATAACTATTTCATCATTCACTTTCTGATATCGCTTAAATGAAGGCTTAATTACAATCTTCTCAGTTACCTTAATTACATCCCTGCTCTTTTCCCATTCCTCATTCCAATTCTTTGAGTTTAATAAATTTTCTTGAACTTCAAAATTCCTGAGTAAATTATTTTCAATTAATTTTTTTAATTCAAATTCAACATCATCCACAGAAAGATTAAGATTTGAGGAAAAAACTTTCAGACAATTAACTTCTTCATTGATTCCTATTATATCCAGATTCCATAAAACAGAAGAAATTATCTCTGAGTTAAAAGGCTCTGCAGTAATCAAGAATTCTTTGTAAGCATTCGACATTTCATTTCCAACTAATTTGAATAAATAATTTTACAAATGTCATCTTGTATATCTCTCGCTTGTTTTGATGACCCAACAAAATTCTGAATTAGAATTGAAAAAGCAATCAAATCATCATTTTTATTTTTCATATATCCACTCAAGCAACTAACTCCTGAAAGCGTTCCTGTTTTTGCAAAAACTTTAGAATACGTAATGACGTTTTTCATCCGGTTCTTTAAAGTTCCGTCAACTCCACTTATCGGTAAAGAATCAAAAAATATCTTAAAGCGATTTTCTGATTGTTTATACATAAATTTTAATAAAGCAACTAATAGTTCTGTTGAAACAAGATTATAATGAGAAACACCTGAGCCATCAACTATTCTATAATTTTCAAAATTTAGTTTTAATGAATCCACGAGCTTTTTAATTACATCAATTCCTTTTTGAAAAGTTGCGGGTTTACCAAAATATTTTTCTCCAAGTGCTAAAAGAGTCATCTCTGCACTAAGGTTGTCACTATTCTTGTTAAGATTAGGAATAATATCTACAAATCTTCGTCCTAATGAATAAATAATTTTTCTGGTCTCTGATGATGAATCAGTTAAATATGTTTTTCCAGCAATGGTAATTTTATTTGAATCCAATATCTCACGAAACACGGTTAGAAAATACAACTCAGGATTAGTAATATTTATTTGCTGAGTTGAATTCGACTTTGTTCTTCCTTTTATTATAATCTCATTTTTATTTTCAATCCAATTTCTGTCAATAACAAATTCATCACTATCAACCAAATGAAAAACTTTTACAAAATTTGTTTTTGGTTCAATGAAATATCTATCATTATTTACATTAACGTAAACACAATTATCATTCAGATTAAGAGCAGCCAATCTTGGTGCATCAGAAGAAGGATCATCATCCCACATCCAACCTTTTCCCCAATAGACTTTATCTTTGAAAGAAACATCACCAATCAAATCTCCTGAAATATATTTTATTCCAAGTTGATTTATCTCTTCAACAAAAGAATAAAAATCTGAAGTAATGAAATCAGGATCGCAACCGCCTTCGAATACCAGATTTCCAAAAAGAGTATCATTTTTTATTTCTCCATCATAATAAAGTGTTGTAATGAATTCATAATCTTCTCCGAGAAAAATCAGTCCAGCAGCACTTGTAATCAATTTCATATTAGAAGCCGGATGAAGCAATAGTTTTTCATTTTTCTTAAAGACAATCTTATCCTTTGTCAGATTCTCAATTTGAATTGCTATTAGTGTGGTATCAAAAATTTCTTTTCTGAGGTAGTCTTGTAGCTGCTTCTTCAATGATTGCGGAGAAATGACTGAAAATGAGATTATAAAAACAATTAACAAATTTTTCATTGAGATAAACTATTTTATTTTTACATCAAACTTAAATCATTTTTCTAAATCTTGTATTTATTTTTGAAACAATAATTAGAAAGTTTTATATATTTAAGTTCTGGGGCGTGGCTCATCCGTTAGCTAACGGAGGTTAGAGTGCCTGGTTCGGGACCA
>CAKZLD010000194.1 GCA_937125135.1 uncultured Ignavibacterium sp. | reverse complement strand
AATGACATTGTTGAAGTAACCGTTATAAAAATATAGGGCAAGCTATTAAGGTTTGCCCTTTTTATTTAAGTCCGTAAGTATAACCTGCTGCTCAACACCGACCGCCATCCTGCCTGCCGGCAGGCAGGTTCAATGTGGCAGAGTAGTAATTATCGGCAGTGTTAATGTATGCAAGTATATTGCTCGGCAGTGTTCAGTAAAATAAATTGTAAATAATTTTTGGTATTGTGGTTTTAACTTAGTCGTCTGTTTGGGGCGGCGGGTTAGCAGCCACGCCGTTATACTTACTCTTTAATGAAGATGTATTTTGTAACGGCCTTTTTATTTATAGTTTTAAGTTTTGGAAAAAGCATTTACACTTATATAGATTGTAGATGCCAAAACAAAAGTCTATTAAATTTAGATATCTATTTTTCTGGTTTTATATAATTGTAAGAAGTTGAAAATTTTATTATTAGTTTTTTCCTTCACCTAAAGGAGATATTAAAATGTTGAATTTTATGAAATCCCGCACAGCGGGGAGATTTTTAGTTATTACTTTTTTTGTACTATTAAATTACGGTTTAATTGGACAAACACCCGATTCCTACAAATTTTTTCCTTCTGCCGTTGGTAATGTTTGGGAGTACAGCTATAGTGGAGGTATTTTTAGAAGAACAATTATATTAGACAGTATTTTACAAGATGGAAGCAAATTAGTTTACCTTAGTACTTTATCTGATCCTGCTTACCGAATAGATACAATTTATAATGTTTTTTGGATGCCAACCGATTCTGCACTTAATTGGCATTACTATAAACTCAATTCCGATTCTGGAGATGTATGGATAGTTGATACCCTTAATCCTGGAGCTGGAACTATTTATCGGTTAGCTCTTTGTAGGAAAATATATAAAGGATTCTTCTTCAATTATCCCACCACATTTAAAGAAATTACTTTCTATCAATATCAAGCTGATACGGTAATAAATGAATTTTCTTGGCCTGATTTTACTATGACATTAGCATACGGTATTGGAGAAGTAATGCATTTTGACGAAGAAGGAGGTGGTCCTCAGAGAATACTGCGAGGGTGTATTATTGACGGAGATACAATTGGAATAATTACCTCAGTGAAAGATGATTTTTCTTCAAACAATTCATTTGAGTTATTGCAAAACTATCCTAATCCATTCAATACTGCTACTACAATTAAATTTAGCTTATCCGAGCCACAAAAAGTAAAGCTTATTGTTTACTCTCTCTTAGGTGAAGAGGTCAAAGTATTAACGGATGAATATAAATCCACTGGAACTCATTCAATTGTCTTCAATGCAAATGATCTTCCGTGTGGAGTTTATATTTACACTATTGTTGCTGGTAACAGAACTTCATCTAAAAAATTAATTTTACTAAAATAAATTTATGATGGAGTAAAAAATGAAAAAGCTTTCTTTTACACTACTCATTATTTTTTTCGTTGAACTTGCAAATATGTTTGCCCAAACCGAACAAATGGTTTGTACGCCAACTGGTACAGAGAATGTGTGGAATGGACAAATAGGAGGATATGCATTGCCATCCGAAGGAACAATTAATGTTTTATTTGTATTTGCACAATTCCAGCACCGGCAATTCCGAGATCAAGTTTAGTATTAAACACTCTTTTATCACCATTTCGGTATGTTACATCCATAATTGAAGAAAGTCTATCACCATATTTTGCTGGAAATCCTCCTGCACTAAAAGTTACGTTGTTAAGGAAGTCAACATTTATCATTCCGATAGGACCCCCAGAAGCTCCTTGTGTCCCAAAATGATTGATATTTGGTACTTCTATTCCTTCAACAATTATGAGATTTTCAACCGGACTACCGCCCCGAACTATCAAATCGTTTCTGCTATCGGTTGCAGTAGTTACTCCCGGTAAAGATTGAACCATTCTGTTAAGATCTTCAGCTGCTCCGGGCGCACGACGAATTTCCTCTGAAGTTAATGAATTTGTACTTGTAGTGAGAAATTCTGGTTTGTCAAAAAATTTCTCTGCTGATACAACAACCTCATCAGTTTCATAAGATGCAAGTTTCAATTCAATGATAACTTTTGTGCTTTGTCCTCCGGTAACTCTAACATCAGTTCGGTAAGTGGAAAGATAATACACTGCTGAAACCTTCAATGTATATGTTTTGGGATTTAGATCATTGAACTCAAATTCTCCATTAACATTTGTAGTCGTGACTATATTTGAATTGAGGAGTTCGATTACAGCACCAACAATTTTTTGTTTAGTAGTCTGGTCAACCACTTCTCCAACGATTTTGCCTTTCCCAGCTTCATTTTCCATTGGAAAGATTAGAGAAGCAAACAACAAGCAAAGAAAAAAAACCTTTTTCATATTATCTCCTTTTTATAAACGATTATTATTAAATGAACATTGTTTAGTCTAAATTTAAAAAATTTTAATAGAGCTTCGATATAAACTGAAGAGCTCCTGAAATAAGAAATTGTAAATATTGTTCTGGAATCATTTTCAATCTCCCACGAATACTAAGAGATGCAATTCCGTGTACGAAGGACCAAAGTGAAAATGCCGCAACCTCTAGATCAACACCTTTAAAGTAACCGGCTTCCATTGCTTGTCTGATATTCAGTTTAAGAATCTCATAAGTTCGCTCGCCTTCTTCCCAATGCTCAAACTTTTCAATTTCTTTTGCTGGCACTCTGGAAATAAACATCAAATCATAATACTCGGGGAACTCCATTGCAAATCGAATATAGGCTTCGCCGTGAGCTTTCAATCTTTCAATTGGATCTTTGATGTGTTGAATAGAAAGCTGTTTATTGTAAAATTCAGCAAATCCCCGACTATGAAGCTCAAAAAATATTTCTCCCTTATCTTTGAAATAGAGATAAAGAGTTCCAACGCTGTACTCGATTTTATCAGCGATTTTTCTCATTGTTACATTTTCATAACCCTCTTCGGTAAAAAGTTTGAGAGAAGCATCAAGAATAGACTCTCTCATTTCCGTCTTTTGTCGTTCTTTTCTCTCTTTAATTCCCATTGTCTTAAATACTAAACGTTGTTTATTTAATAATCGTGGTTTAGTATGAAAATCCCGACTTATCAAGTGTAAAATTATATGCCTTTTGAAGAGTTGTTAATTACACAAAGACTACTAGGTTTGAAAAAAAATGTACAATATTGTAATTTTGCAGTAATAAAATCTCATTAACTGTTAACCAAAAAGAAAATATTCAAATGTTACTGAACAAGTAATTCAAGAATATTCAACAAGGGAGGAAGAAAATGATTTGGCTATCACTATTTTTATTCTGGATTCTTACTTTACAGACATCATTATTATCACAGAATATCTTAAGTCGTAAACCTCAACAGTCCATTAAACTTAAAAACAATCAAGTCATAAAACTGCATGCTTCAAAGTTCAACATGAATAAATTAAAATCCGTCACATTTTCACCATTTAGATTAAGTGATTTTAATATCAAGCAAAGAGAAATTGTTAATTTGAAAAATGGAAAATCACTTTCTGCCGAAAAGTTTTTAGAGGAGGTCAATAATGTAGAAAAGAAACTTAATGAATGGGGGTATTCTCTAAGAGACAAGAATGAAGAAATAATTTTGGGAGAATTATCTTTTCCCTACCGACTTCTATCGCAGCAAAATAAACTTTTAGAACCCTCAAGCAATAAATTTATGCTCGAGAATACAAAAATTACTCCATGTGGAATTCTTACGGAAGAAACCATACAATCAGCACTGAAGAGCGGTACCCCAAAAGAACCATGGCCAATAAAATATGATAAAGATTGGTCATTAAATTTTGGTGATAGAAATTTTGGAGTTGATATATCTTACAAATTTAATTTTAACGCTGAAGAGGTATCCTCAAACATTTTTCCTTCAGGCATGACCACAGCGGAGATTATAGTTGCAATTTTTAATGAAAGAATTCGTGTGATGAAATTAATTGACAAACTTTATGCTCAACCTGCTCAGAGCCAAATAACATTAACCGTTTTAGAGAATAAAGCAGTGGATGATTATTTAAAGACAAGTTCGAAAAAAACTTACTCAAAAAATTTAGATTGGGAAACAGAAATAGAATTTTCTTTTGGACCATTCGACTTGAGCGGTACTTTTGGCATTAGCGGCTATACAGGACTTTTTAAGAACTTTAATATCGATAAACAAAAATTGAGTGAAGAATTAATTCCTTTCGTAAACTTAGATTGTTATGGCAGATTGGATGTTGGAATTGAAATAGCTGAAGCTGGTATTATGGGGCGGTTGAAGCTCATTGAAGATACTCTAAAATATTTCAGAACACTAGAACTGAAAAATCCTTCAAAAGATGGTTACTTTGTTTATAACAGTAATGCAAATAATTATCTCAAGGCATTAAGCGGGGAGATTTATGCTTTTATAAAAATTGATTACCTTATTGGATCAAAGAAATACTTAATAAAATTTTATGATGGAAGCGGTATAAACACTTCTCAAAATCTCTTTTCGTCGAGACTAATACAACCTACTCAAAAAGACAGAAATCTTTGGCTTGAAATAACTAGGATAAGCGGTATTACTAATTTTACCGCTAGGAATGAGAAAAATGGTTGCGTTCCCAAAAGTTTCGAAATAAATGTTGAAGCTGCTGGTCATACTTTTATCGAAAGTATAAAAGATTGGAATAATGACGGCGTTATAGAAACACCATTAAAATTTAAAATTCCATTATTAAGTGCACTAAAAATTCCCATAACAATATCAGTTAAAGAAAACTATGAGATTGAGGATTTGCAATTTAAAACAGTTCTCGATCTGGTTAAAGGTGAACCCAAAGATTTATCGTTTTGCTATGACCCTAACTCTAAAGAAATTTCTGGTTCAATAATTGGAAAGGAAGAGGAAGAGCTAATTTCTACTGGTGATACGAATTACTTTGGTGAAAGAAATCATTCTATTAGATTCAAGTTGGTATCAAATCTGTCATTTAAGGAAGCTTCGCCAAAAGTAAAATAAATTCTTTATACTTAGTATTGTTCATTTAATCTTAAAATAACTCCTCTCTCACTTAAATAATTAATAATTTCGTTATAACATGTCTCATCTTCACCCACGAATTCTGGAGAATGAATACCTGTAAAAATTTTACTGTTGTTATATCAAAGTTGACGAATGATTAGTATTAGTAAAAGTACGCATATGATTTTATAATAAAATAGTTGATTTATTTTATTTATTTTTAATGTGATATTATCCAAAAAACCATCATTTCAATTGGAACTTTTTATGAGAATTAACCCTTTTAAAAATTAAATATGAGATTTATATTAGTACAAGATTAGGTGCTTACATATGAGTGTGGAATTTTTTTTAGAGAATAGTTATAAAGTTTCAAAACTGATTACTAATAAATACAGTACATCTTTCTCTATTGCGACCTTCATGTTAAAGAAGGATATGAGAGATGCCATATATGCTATTTATGGGTTTGTTCGTCTAGCTGATGAAATTGTTGATAGCTTTCACAATTTTGAAAAGGCGGCTTTACTTCAAAAAATCGAAGAAGACTTACAATTCGCACTTGATAATGGCATTAGTACAAATGTTATACTCATGTCCTTTGCCGACACAGTAAAAAAATATAACATCAAAAGAGAATATATTAATGCTTTTATGGAAAGTATGAAATATGATTTGACCAAGAAAGAATATCTAACATCGAATGATTTACAGAAATATATTTATGGTTCTGCTGATGTTGCAGGCTTAATGTGCTTAAAAGTGTTTTGCAATGGGAATGAGTCATTGTATATCAGATTGGAATCTCTAGCTCAGAAGTTAGGCTCTGCATTTCAAAAGGTGAATTTTTTTCGTTATTTAAAGTTTGACATGCGAGAATTAGGGCGAATTTATTTTCCCGAAATTTCTACTAATAAATTTGATGCAAATGCTAAAAAAATGATCGAACAATCAATAGAATCAGATTTCAATGAGGCGTGGAAGGGGATTAAAGAGCTGCCTGGAAGATCTAAACTCGCTGTAGCGTTAGCTTATTATTATTATAAAAGTTTAATAAAATTAAGCAAGCAAAACCAGAAGAGATTCTGACAAAAAGAATAAGAATTTCAAACTTTAAAAAATATTTTATTCTTATCTGGGTGGGATTCAAATATTTGGTGAAACTAATTTAATAAGAAGTCTTTAATATTGGTATTAAGATTAAACCATTCAGAAAGTATTTGCTTGACATAATTTCACCTTTCGTTTATTCTGCACTTCAAACGTAAAAAGTAGCCTGCCAAAAAGCAATCCGAATGTGTGATGCAGATAACTTTTGCAATGTGCTTGTGATATAGACGGCTTACTGAACTGATGAAGTTTTAGGCATCAACCGGCGCAAAATAAATAGTTACTTTTGAGATAATTTCTTCAATATTTCCTTTTATTTTTTTAGT
>CAKZLD010000193.1 GCA_937125135.1 uncultured Ignavibacterium sp. | reverse complement strand
GGTTGGGTTAGACTATCACTTCATCCTACTATGTTGAATGATGAAATTTACTTTATTACTGATGCAATTAGAATGATTGTTCAAAATATTGATAATTGGGAAAAAGATTACAAATATGATAAGACTAAAAATGAGTTTTTCCATATAAATCATAATAATTCAGAATTGGAAAAAATTAAATCATGGTTTAGACTTAACTAAACCTGTGTAGAATAGTGCTTAGAACACTTAATAGTCTTCAAAGAAAGGAGGCACAAAATGTTAGCAATGGGAGCTTATGAAAAGTGTAAACGCTATATTGAATCTCACTCAGAAAAAACTTCTGATAAAGACAGGAAAAGAGAAATCTTTCCGTGTATAACAATTTCAAGGCAGACTGGTGCTGGCTCTTATGAGGTTTCTGAAAGACTGATCAAAATTCTGGATTCCAAGTCAAAAGATCCCGAACAGAAATGGACGTACTTTAATAAAGAGCTTATTCAGAAGGTGATCGAAGATCATAATTTACCAAAGATTGTTAGTGATTATATTGCTGAATCTAAGTACAGTCACATTAACGATGCAGTGTATGAGTTATTGGGAGTTAAGCCTTCTGATTGGACTTTAATTCAAAAAACTACTGAAACAGTTCTGCAAATAGGTAGAATGGGAAAAGCTATAATTGTTGGGAGAGGAGGAAATATAATTACTTCCAAATTACCAAATGCTTTTCATGTTAGATTGGTTGCTCCACTTGAAAAGAGAATTGAGCACGTTAAACAAGTATTTGGCTTCAATCGAGATAAAGCCTTAGAGTATATAAACAAAGAGGATAAATCACGAAATAATTATTTGAAAAGTCATTTTTTCCATAATGCTGATGAGGTAACATTATATCACATAATACTTAACACAGGGTTATTAAGTTATGATAATGCTGCTAAAATTATAGCAAGTGCAGTTATGGATAAATTTCCGGATAATTTTTTTAACTGAGTTATTTCCCATTCATTTTATTGATAATCTCTTATGTTATGATTAATTTTCTAAACGAATCAAACAAATAATTTAAAATTTTTATATGAAAATCTTTGGAATAAATATCGGTCGTAAGAAAAAAATCAGACCTAAAAAGCAAAAACCTGGTATAGCTCAGCCTCCCTTAAACTACACTCTATCATTCTTTGATCCCAAGATTGAAGCAGATAAATTAAAAGATAAAAAAGAAGATACGTCCGAATTATTAGAGATTACTTTGCCTGAGAAATCAAATGTTGACATTGATGATGATGCTCAAATTGGATTTGTACCGGAACCGGAAAATCTTTCAAATAAAGATGAAACTATTACTGATAGCACGAACCATTTTATCCAAGATGAAGTTTTGTCATCTGAAATTAATTCGGATGAAGATTGGTTAAATAAATATGATTCAACAAGTCCAGAAGACGTTGAAGTCAAATCTTCCATTGAAATGAAGCCGTTTCAGGATTTTGAAGAGAATCGCCAAATTTATTTAAATGAAAAAGATGAATTATTAAATGAGATAATTCTTCTTAATGAAAAAATAAGTGATTTAAGGAAACAGTCTGAAGAGTATGATAAAATAATTCAACAGAAGCAAGAAACATTAACTCTCCTTGAATCTAAAATAAATTCATTATCTATTGAACTCGAATCTGATATTGATAATAAACGCAATCTGATTAACAGTTTGAATGATGAGATTGAACAAAAGACAAACGATTTGAATAGTTTAATTGAAGCAAAAAATTCTGAACTGAATAGTATAATTAAAAAGATTGAACTGAAATCAAAAGAATTTCAAAAGCTTGAAGAAGAGAACAAGTCATTTCTAACTCAATCTGAAGAAGAATTAAATGAAAATATACGAATCTTAAAATCTCAATTAGAAGATTTGGAGAGGACAATTTCAGAGAAAAACGAGAAGAAAAATCAATTAGAATTAGAAGTAAATAATCTTAATTCTGAATTAGAAAATAAAATCGAGGCTAAGAAATCGGAGCTTAATAATCTTGAAGAAGAGATTAAACTCAAACAGGAAGAATCAAAAAAGATTGATGAAAATAATACTGCTCTGATTATTCAGACCGAGAAACAACTTAAGGACAAAATTCTTGAACTTGATAATATTATAAATCAGAAAAATGATGAAATTTCAAGATTGGATTCAGAATTGAAATCTCTTACAGAAACTTTTGAGATGAAAAAATCCGAAATTCAAAATTGGGAAGTAGAAAACAGAACTCATAAAGAAACATTACAAAAACATAAAGACGAAATTGCAGCACTTGAATTAAGGGTTATTGAAGTACATTCAGAAGCAAAGGAATTACTAAACACTAAAAATGAAATTTATTCGGAAGTATTAAAGCTACAGGAAGAACTTACTGAACTAAAATCTGAAAAAGAAAAAACCGTTGAGCTTATTCAACTATCGCAAAAAAGAAGAGAAGAGATTGAATTCAGCAATGATCAGTTGGAAAAACGTCTTCTTAGAATGATTCAAAAATTTGATGATGAAATAAAAGAACTTTCGAATCACAAAACAAACATTGAAAAGAAGATTGCTGAGCTTGAGAATAAAATCATCGAGAATGACAATATCATCAAAGAAAAATTAAATCTTCTCAAACAAACCGAAGATCAACTACGTTTACGTCAAACAGAACTAAGCTCAATTAACAATCTGATTTCAAATCTAAATGAGAAAGAAGATTTACTCTCAAGGTCTATTTCTGATTATGAAAAAGAGATTTCTTCAAAGAGATCTGATAATCAGGAATTAAGAAAAGATATTGATTTATTAACTCAGAAGAAATCAGCTATCGAAAAGATTCTTGAAGAATTATTCGTATCCTCTGAAAAAAGAATAAGCCAATTACGAGAAACTCATTTCAAAACAGAAAATGAAATAAGAGATAAAGAATTGTTGTACGAAGAACTAACTCAGAAAATTGATAAGGCAATTGATGAGCTTGTTGAGTTACAGAAGTCTGTTCACTCTCAGAAAATTGAGCTTGAAGATCTAAGCATTAAATCGGAGAACCTGAAAAGAATAAACGAATCTTTAGAAAAAGAAATTCAAAATAACAACCGTGTTTTAGAGCAGTTCAAGAAAATGAAAGAGGAAATTTCTGATGGCTTCGGAGAAATTCGCAAAGATTTCAGTAGAGAATTCGGAATAGATAGAGATAAGTTTGATTCTGATTCGAATCAGAAAAAAATTTTCCGATTATGATTCGTTAAATATGAATTCAATCAACTTTTCTAAAACTTAAGCAGAGATCTATTTGAGAAAAAATTTTTTTATCAAAAATATTAAATTCGTCTTGTTGGGGGTTTTTCTATCCTTTTCATTACTGTTTTCTCAGCCCACGAAAACTCCTCAATGGGCTTTTAATAAAACTATTTATGAAGTGAACATCCGACAGTTTACAAAAGAAGGTACTTTCGAAGCATTTGAAACTCATCTTCCGAGATTAAAAGAACTCGGAGCAGATATTCTCTGGTTAATGCCAATTCATCCAATTGGAGAATTGAATAGAAAAGGATCTCTTGGCAGTTATTATTCAGTAAAAGATTATCTTGAGATAAATCCAGAATTTGGGAACAAAAATGATTTCAAACGGCTTGTTGATAAAATTCATTCTCTTGATATGTATGTTATAATTGATTGGGTTGCAAATCATACTGCGTGGGATCATGATTGGACGAAATCTAATCCTGAATTTTATACTAAAGATAAAAAGGGGAGTTTTATTCCACCTGTTGATGATTGGACTGATGTTATTGACTTAAATTATGAAAACAAAAATCTTTGGCAGGAGATGATAAATGCACTAAAGTATTGGGTTCAGGAATTCGATATAGATGGCTACCGATGTGATGTGGCTGGAATGGTTCCAATTGAATTCTGGATTGAAGCCCGCAAACAATTAGATGAAATTAAACCTGTTTTTATGCTCGCTGAATGGGATACTCCTGAAATGCACAAAGCTTTTGATATGACTTATGATTGGGGATTGCATAAAATTATGAACCGAATTGCCAAAGGAGAGAACAACACAGCTGATCTAATTAAACACATTCAATCAGATAAAGAAAAATATCCGTCCCACGCTTTCAGAATGCAATTTACTGACAATCACGATGAGAACTCCTGGAATGGAACAGTATTCGAAAGACTTGGAGATGCTGCTGAATGCTTTGCTGCATTGACTTTCATTATTCCTGATATGCCACTGATTTATAGTGGTCAGGAAGCTGGTTTGAATAAGAGATTATCTTTTTTTGAAAAAGATCGGATTGATTGGCAAAACCACAAGTTTTTTGAACTTTACAAATCATTGAACGAGCTTAGAAAAACAAACGAAATATTATTCTGTGGAATCGAGGGAGGCGAGATAACTTTTATCACTAACAATAACCAACAAAATATTCTATCGCTCATTCGTGTAAAGAATAATAAAAAAATTCTTGCTTTATTTAATCTTTCAAATACTCCTTTAAAAGTTCTTTTAAACGATATTCGGATTTCAGATTCATATATTGATTTTCAAACAAAAGAAGAAATTTCTTTTTCTGAATCCTTAGAATTGGAACTTGAAGCATGGGGTTGGAAAATATTTTTAACTAAATAAGGACTTACAATAATGAAAAAATTGATTTTGGCTGTTTTCATTTTTGTCATTTCGTTCTCAACGTATTTTGCTCAATCAGCGTCATTAAATTTCACAATAGCCTTTCCGCAAGGTGAGTTTAAAGAAAAGGTTGATAACTTAGGATTTGGCTTGAATGGAGATATTTTATTTATCTCTCCAAAACCAAAATCGCCGTTTGGAATGGGATTAAATCTTTCTTATTACATTTATGGAAGTGAATCAAGAAGAGAACCGTTAAGTACAACTATACCTGATTTATTTGTAAGAGTTGACAGAACCAATAATCTTACAAACTTTCATTTGTTATTTGTGCTTGGCTTACCCACAGGAAGAGCGCGACCTTATATTGAAGGTTTATTTGGTGGCTCATACATTTTTACAACCACTTCTGTTAAAAGCGAAAACACAAGTGAAGAATTCGCTTCAAGCACTAACTTCGAAGATTTCGCATGGAGTTATGGTGCTGGCTTTGGTTTATCTTTTCTCATCAAAGGAGACCCAAATCAAAATGAAGATCTGCTCTTCTTAGATTTCAAGGGCAGATATCTTTACGGAACAGAAGCAGAATATCTCAAGCATGGTTCAGTCAAATTAGTTAACGGAAAAGTTCAATATGATATAAGCAGATCGAAAACTGATTTGTTAACTGTCCATCTCGGTGTTAAATATTATTTTCCCTCGAATGTTGGTGGCTAAAAAGGGAATTGTATATCTAAAAAAAGGTAAAGAGAAAATAATCAAATCAATGCACCCGTGGATATTCTCGGGTGCAATTGATAAAACCGAAAATGTTTCAGATAATGGACAATTAGTTTTAGTAAAATCTCACCTCAATGAAAATTTAGCAATCGGCTCTTTTTCAAATAGCTCACAAATTTCTGTACGGATTTGGAGTTATGATTGTTCTTCAATTATAGATAAAAATTTTTTTGTAAAAAGATTTAATCGAGCTTTAGAACTAAGAAAACTTATTTTTGACTCATCTCAAACCAATGCTTACAGAATTATAAATTCCGAAAGCGACTTAATACCGGGTTTAATTGTTGATTACTATGCTGGATATTATGTTGTACAATTTCTATCAGCTGGAGCAGAACATTTCAGAAATCAGATAATTGAAATTGTTTCAGAACAAAAAGATTGCTTAGGCATTTTTGAGCGATCGGACACGGAATCAAGAAAGAAAGAAAACCTATCTATCAGAAACGAGCTAATCTTGGGTGAATTTATTCCCGAGAGAGTTCTTTTCAAGGAGAATGGAATAAACTTTTACGCAGATTTGGTAAATGGACATAAGACAGGATTTTACCTTGATCAAAGAGATAACAGACTTCTTTTAAAAGATTTCTCTAACGATAAAAACATATTAAACTGTTTTTCATATACAGGAGGATTTTCAGTATATGCCTTAAAGGCACAGGCGAATTTTGTAACTAATATTGATTCATCTTCTTCATCATTAAAACTATCCGAAGAGAATCATCGCATAAACAATATTGAATCAACTAAATATCAAAATATTGAAGGAGATGTTTTCAAAATTTTAAGAGTCTTTAGAGATGAAGGGAAAAAATTTGATTTAATAATTTTAGATCCACCTAAATTTGCCGATTCTGCTGGCAGTATCAATAAGGCAGCACGTGGTTACAAAGATATTAACTTATTAGCAATGAAATTATTAAATGATAATGGGATTCTCTTCACATTCTCTTGTTCAGGTCATATATCAAGAGAATTATTTCAGAAAATTATAAGCGATGCTGCTCTTGACGCCGGGAAGGAAGTAAAATTTATTTCAATGCTTTCGCAAGCGAAAGATCATCCTGTTTCAAGCAGCTTTCCCGAATCTCTTTATTTGAAAGGTTTAGTCTGTGTAGTGAATCAGATTCGTTAATATATTTGAGTTGAACAAAAAACTTTAATGACAAAATCAAATCAATACTTTTTTTAGTGATTATTTTTAGCATAACTTCATTTGCTCAAACATATATGGGTACTTGGTCTGTGAAGGAAAATCAACCGGGATATAATCTTCATACTGGAAGCGGTGAAAGAATGACCACTTACAGTGTTAAATTTCCAAAACCATTCGAAAAAACACCTGAAATTTTCTTATCTGTAACGCAGTTCGATGCTTTTCATAATAACAACATCAGATACAATGTAGAAGTTATGTCTGTAAATACAGAAGGATTCAAGATAAAAATCAGAACGTGGTATGATTCAAAAATTTATAGCATCTCTGGATTTTGGTTAGCAAAATTAGATTAGAGGTTAAAATGAATTTCAAAATTTATTTGATTCTATTTTTGATTTTACTGCTAATAATTTTTGTTTTACAAAACACACAACCCGTTGATTTTACTTTTCTGTTTTTCTCGTTTAAGATTACTCAGGTATTACTTTTATTTCTGACTTTTGCTGTCGGGTTAGTAGTCGGAATTTTATTGCCAGATTTTATCAAAAAGAGAAAAGAAAATATTAACAATGAAGAAAAGAAATAAGATTATTCTTTTACTGTCAGTTTTTGTTTTTACCTCCTGCCTCAAAGAAATGCCGGAGAAAGGTCTTCAAATAACTGTTCCTGAAAATAATCCGATTCAAAATCTTCAGACACTTCTGCGTGATGAGGAAAAAACTAAAATATTATTGGTAGGCGTTCCTCCATTGAGTGTACTGAGTAATGACTTTTCACCTTTGCTAATCGAACGAATCATCAAGAGTTTGTCTGAATTCAAACCCGATGTAATTTGTCTGGATGCAGTTTCACCTGAAGAAATTGCATCCAATCTTGAATATATAAATGAACTGAAGTTGCCGGATATATCAAACCAAGAAGTCTCATATATCAAGAAATTACAAAATAAATTAAAACTCCATCCTGAGAAGGTAAATAATCAATTAGATTCACTTTTAAGTGAAGTAAAAACAAACAACACCATTGACTTTCGAACGAGAGAAAAAATAATTGAATTGTTCTTACTCAATTTTGATTTTTATAGTGCTGCATTGAATCTAAAATATTTGAACGAAGATGACATCAAACGTTTAAAGATTAACAAAGACATTTTGGACAGATTAAAATTATTGAACAACCAAAGTGATGAAAAATCTTCAATAGGTTTAATATTAGCACATCAATTAAATATGAACAGAGTTTATTCTATAAATGATATATCCGATAAGAAAAAGTTGAATAAAATATCAGATAAACTCTACCATGAAATGTTACTGAGTGATGTTTACAAATCTCACAGAAAAGAAATTCTCAATCAGGTAGCAGATGATAAACTCAAAGAAGGACTTGCTAAACAGGATCTGTTTGAATTTTTTCTGTATATAAATTCTGATCCTTATGCTTTAACATCAACAAATAACAATTGGTCTATCTACTTCAAAATGTTTCTGGAATCAGGATTAGATAGAACCAGGATAGCCCTGTGGGAAATGAAGAATCTGAGAATTGCTTCTAAAATAAGAGAAGTAAGCACTGATTATCCTTCAAAAAAAATCCTTGTAATTATTGATGTATCAAAAAAAATATTTGTTGAAGAATACTTAAAGAAAATGACTGATATTAAAGTATTAAAGATGAATGATATTCTAAACTAACTATTGTGAATTTGTTTAGTTACTTCAATACCAAGCTGTTCCATTCTGTAGCGAAGTTTAGATCGTGTGAGCCCAAGAATTTTAGCAGCCCTGACCTGATTTCCGTTTGTAATTTTCAAAGTATCTTCAATTAGTTTTCTCAACACTACATCTATTGAAACACCTTTAGGAGGAATTTTTAGAATGAATTTATCTTCCGATAAGTTATATTCATTGATTGATGGTTTAAGAAACTGAAGATGTTTTTCTTTGACTTCATCATCTTCCAAAAGAATTGTAACTCGTTCAATCACATTCTTTAATTCTCGGATATTTCCTTTCCATGGATATTCTTTGAGCAACTCCAAAGCTGATGGTTCATATCCTGAAATTTTTTTCTCGAACTTATTTCCAAATTCATTCAGGAAAGAGTAAGCAAGAAACAGAATATCTTCTTTTCTTTCACGTAGCGGTGGAATATAAACATAGCCGACATTAAGTCTGTAAAACAAATCCTCTCGGAAATTTCCTTTTTTAACTTCATCTTCTAATTTTTTATTAGTAGCAGCAAGAACTCGGACATCAACTTCAATTTCTTTTTCGCCTCCAAGTCTGTAAAACTTTTTTTCTTGAAGTACTCTAAGCAATTTCGCTTGCATTTCAGGAGAGAGTTCAGCGATTTCATCGAGAAGAATAGTTCCTCCGGATGCAAGTTCAAACTTTCCCATTTTAGTTTTTTGCAAAGCTCCGGTGAAAGCTCCTTTCTCGTGTCCGAACAATTCACTCTCTGCTAATTCGCGAGGAATTGCTGAACAATTTATTCTGATAAAAGGACCATCTTTTCTCGGACTTTGTTGATGAATAAATTTAGCAAACATTTCCTTACCAGTTCCGCTTTCACCTTCAATTAGAATAGTTGTATCATAACTCTTAGATAACTTTTCAACCGCATTAACAATCTTTTGAATTTTATTACTTTTCCCAAAAATTTCTTTTGAGATATAATCTTCCTTAATTATCTCCTGTAATTTTTCAACTTCAGCTTTGAGGTTTTTCGACGAAATGACTCTTTCAATAATGATTTTCAATTGATCTAAATCTAATGGCTTAAGCAAGAAATCTGTTGCGCCAAGTTTCAAAGCTTTAACTGCAATGTTAACATCAGCGTAAGCTGTAATCATCACAACCGGTAAGTTTAGAAATTTTGCGTGAATGTTTTTTAATACATCAAGTCCATTGGCAGAGGTCAGATAAATATCTAAAATAACCACATCAGGATAAAACTCTTCTATTTTTTCAATTGATTTTTCTGCATTAGTGATAAATTCTGTTTCGTAACCGAATTTTATCAGAATTTTTCTCAGAGACTGACAAACGAGTTCATCATCATCAATTATTAAAATTCTGTTACTCATAATCAATTAGTCCTTAATTGGAAATGTTATAAAAAACTTTGTTCCTACATTTACCTGACTTTCAAAATCAATTTTAGCATCGTATTCATCGAGTATTGATTTACACACGTTTAAGCCAAGTCCTGTTCCTTTTTCTTTATTTGTATAAAACTCAGAAAAAATTTTATCTCTTGCAGTTTCTTCAATGCCGATTCCTGAATCCTGAATTTCCCAAATCAACGAATGCTTTTCTTTCAAATAAGTTCTGATATATATATTTTTTTCTTTGTTCTTTGACTCGATCGCATTATAAATAAGATTGAGAAACACCTGAAGAAGTTTATCTTTACAAATTCTGATGGGAGGAATATTTTCCTGAAACTCACACTCAATTTGAATTCCAAGCATTCTTGCTTCAATCTGCGCGACTTTAACAGCAACTTGTGTCAGTTCATTAATTGAAACTAATTCATCATCTTTTGGAACTTTTCTCGCAAAACTCGAAAAGTTAGAAATAATATAACTCATACGAGTTACAGACTCTTTACAAGAATTTATGCTCTCCAAAACATCGTCGCTAAATTTTGAATCGTTCATTGAAATGTAATCAAGGTTCATCTTTATAACCGAGAGAGGACTTCTAATCTCGTGAATCAGACTTGCAGCGAGTTTGCCGAGAATTGATAATCTATTTGAAAATATTTCGTCCTTTTCCATAAAAGAAATATAAATAAACGAACGAAAATAATGAATTGTAGCCTGTCAGATTGAAAAGAATCTGACAGACTAAAAATGCTTAGCTACATCCGGTTGTAGCTCCACAAGTCATACATTTCAAGCAAGTACCGTTTCTAACCATTGTAATACTTTGACATTCCGGACAAATGTCTCCTGTGTAACCATTCTCGATTGCTTTTTTTACTTTTGTTGTCAAACCCATTCCGGAAGATTGAATTGATTCAGTATTTGAACGAGGAACTGTAGTGAAAGACTTATTGACGCTTGGATCTAATTCCACAACTCTTTCACTGACAATTTCTTCTCCGTAAAAGTCAGGTTCTGATACTTTTTTAACAATGCCTCGTGATGCTTTTGCATTTAATTCTTCATCAGTAACGTGTGCCAAATCGTTTCTGTTAAGATATGTAACTGCCAATTCTCTGAAAATATAATCAATAACAGAAGTTGCCATTTTAATTTTGTCGTTACCTGTAACAACTCCACTCGGTTCAAATTTAGTGAAAACGAAAGCATCCACAAATTCTTCTAATGGAACTCCGTGTTGTAATCCTAATGAAATTGAAATTGCAAAACAGTTGAGCAAACTGCGGAAAGCTGCTCCTTCACGATGCATATCAATAAATATTTCGCCAAGCTGACCGTTTTCGTATTCACCAGTTCTGATATAAACAGATTGCCCGTTGATCTTAGCTTTTTGTGTATAACCTGTTCTTCTGTCCGGGAGTCTTCTTCGTTTAGCAATGTATCTGTGAATAATCTTTTCGGCGATTTTTACTATATCATTCTTTTCTTTATCCTCGATAAGCGCTTCAGCTTCTTCTTCGGTGAGTGAACTTAAAGGTTGTGATAGTTTTGAAGCATCTCTGTAAACTGCATTTGCTTTTGTTCCTAATTTCCAAGATTGCAAGTAAGCTTCTTTGATATCTTCCACAGTGGCACTATTAGGGAGATTAATTGTTTTTGAGATTGCTCCTGAAACAAATGGTTGAGCAGCAGCCATCATTTTAATATGTGCCATTGGTTTTATAAATCTTGTTCCTTTTTTACCACATTTGTTTGCACAATCAAAAACAGGATAGTGTTCGTGTTGTAAAAATGGAGCGCCTTCTATTGTCATTGTACCACAAATATAATCATTAGCAGTTGCGATTTCCTGTTTGGAAAATCCTAATCTTTGAAGAAGGTCAAAATCAAAGGAATTAATTTCTTCTTCAGCAAATCCCAATTTTTTAGTTAAAAAATCTTTACCAAGTATATATTGACTAAATGCTATTGAGATATCAAAAAGTGAAGGTAAAGCTTTTTCTATCTTTGAAATAGCTTCTTCGTTAAAACCTTTTGCCTTTAATGATTGTGGATTGATATAAGGACATCCCTCAAGTGAACCTGAACCCTTAGCATATTTAATAATTTCATTAATCTGATCTTTATTGTAACCAAGTTTTTCTAATGCAGGAGGAATTGATTGATTGATGATTTTGAAATAACCACCACCAGCTAATTTTTTAAACTTCACTAAAGCATAATCTGGCTCAACACCGGTGGTATCGCAATCCATCACCAATCCAATGGTTCCAGTTGGAGCAATTGCAGTAACTTGTGCATTCCTAAATCCATAAAGTTCTCCCAGTTCGACAGCTTTATCAGCATCTTCTCTGGCAGCTTTTAATAAATCTGAAGGACAATGTTTAGGATTAATTCCAACAGGATAAATTGTTAGTCCTTCATATTCTTCGATTGGAACATTGTAAGCAGCTCGTCTGTGGTTTCTCAGAACTCTGAGCATATTATCTTTATTCTCCTGATATCTTAAAAACGGACCGACTTCTTTTGCGAGTTCAGCTGATGTAGCATAAGCCACCATATGCATAATCGCTGTAATCGCACCACATATTGCAAATCCTTCATTGCTGTCATATGGAATTCCCTGAAGCATTAATAATGAACCTAAATTAGCATAACCCAATCCTAATGTTCTATATTCATAACTTAGCTTGGCTATTTCTTTACTCGGGAATTGAGCCATTAAAACACTAATTTCCAGAACAATAGTCCATAAGCGAGAGGCGTGTCTGAATTCTTCGATATTAAATTTTTGCTTCTTTAAGTCATAGAATTTAACAAGATTTAATGAAGCAAGATTACAAGCAGTATCATCGAGAAACATATATTCACTGCAAGGATTACTTGCTCTGATTTCGCCACCTTGCGGACAAGTATGCCATTCATTGATGGTATCGTGAAATTGAATACCCGGATCTGCAGAAGCCCAGGCAGCATAAGCAATCTGATCCCACAGATCACGAGCGCGAAGTGTTCTGCACGGTTTAGGTTTCCTGTTTTCCTTTTTAGCTTTTCGTTTTTCTGTTCTCCAGTAAAGATGCCAATCACCATCATTTAATACTGCTTGCATAAAGCTATTAGTTACACGAACAGAATTATTTGAATTTTGTCCTGAAACAGTTGCATAAGCTTCTGAAGTCCAATCGGTATCGTAAATTGGAAATTCAATTGATCTGAATCCCATTTTAGCAAGTTGAATCACTCTTTCGATGTAATTCTGCGGGATCTGTGCTTTCCTTGCTTCCAGAATTGCTTGTTTCAATTTTTTATTGACGTGTTTATTAAATCTGTCATTTTCCGGATGTTCATCGTAACAAGCTTTCATTATCATATTGAGATGATAATTGCACAACTTGGAACCAGCAACAAGTGCAGCTACTTTTTGCTCTTCAACAACTTTCCAATTTATATATTCTTCAATGTCAGGATGGTCTAAATCCAGAGTAACCATTTTAGCAGCACGTCTTGTTGTTCCACCTGATTTTATTGCACCTGCAGAGCGGTCGCCTATTCTAAGAAATGACATTAATCCTGAAGATTTGCCTCCGCCACTAAGTGGTTCATTATTTCCTCTCAAGTCTGAAAAATTCGAGCCTGTACCTGAGCCATATTTGAATAATCTTGCTTCACGAACCCAGAGATCCATTATTCCGCCTTCATTAACAAGATCATCTTTTATTGATTGAATAAAACAAGCGTGAGGTTGTGGATGTGTATATGCATCAGTTGATTGAGTTAACTCTCCTGTTTCAAAATCAACATAGTAGTGACCTTGAGAAGGACCTGAAATTCCATAAGCCCAGTTCAATCCTGTATTAAACCACTGCGGACTATTTGGAGCAGCCATTTGATTAGCAAGCATATAAACAAGTTCATCATAAAAAGCTTTTGCATCTTCTTCAGTATCAAAATATTTTGCTTTCCAACCCCAATAGGTCCAGGTTCCTGCGAGTCTATGAAAGACTTGTCGGCTATCTTTTTCGGATGTATATCTATCGTGTTCAGGAAGTTCTTGTAATCTTTCAGTATCTGCTGTTGATGCTTGTAACCAAGAAGGAATTCCCTTCTCCTTTACTTTCTTTAATAATTTCGGAACGCCTGCTTTTCTAAAATACTTTTGTGCGATAATATCAGTGGCAACTTGAGACCATTGTTCCGGTACATAAACATCTTCCATTTTGAAGACGATTGAGCCATCGGGATTTCGGATTTCTGAAGTTCGTTTAACAAAATTAAAATATGAAAAAGGATCTTTCCCCTCTGAAGTAAATTGTCTAAAAATCTTCATTAAGTTCTCCTGAGGTTAAGTAAATTTTTAAAAAAATTATTTGATTAGTTAGTTAGTTTTCTTTATTTGTGGATTGTAAACTATGAAACAAAATTTTTTCTGGCAAATTAAATTTTAAAAATTTTTACTGCCTTGTTTCGAATTAGAATTTTTATTAAATGAAATTCGATTGCAACCAATTGATAAGAGAATTTGTTCGAATACTATAACGATTTAATTTAGTTTTAAGATTTAAACAATTTTGGATTTTCAGTGAATGAACAAATAAAAGTTATTGAAATAAAAAATCTCTCAAAAAGATTTAATAATCTCACAGCAGTTGATGAGTTAAACTTAAATGTATATCAGGGGGATGTTTTCGGTTTTCTTGGGCCGAATGGGGCAGGTAAAAGCACAACAATAAGAATGTTACTTACCCTTATAAAACCCGATAGCGGAAGTATAAAAATTTTCGGCAAAGATTTACAAAAAGAAAGATTAGAAATTTTGAAAAATGTCGGGTCAATTGTTGAAAAACCTGATTTTTACGGATATCTCTCTGCTTATAAAAATTTAGAAATTCTCGGTAGAATTTCCGGAATTGAAGTAAACAAAAATCTGATAATGAAGAATCTTGAAATTGTCGGACTTGCATCACGATATAAAAGCAAAGTGAAAACTTTCTCCCACGGAATGAAACAAAGATTAGGAATCGCTCAGGCTCTGCTTCACAATCCTGAACTGATAATTCTTGATGAACCAACAACAGGACTTGATCCGATGGGGATGAAAGAAATCAGAGAATTAATAATTCATTTGAGTAAAGAGCAGAAAAAAACAATTTTCCTTTCATCTCATTTATTGAATGAAGTTGAAATGGTTGCAAATAGAATGATCATAATCAATAAAGGAAAGACAAAAGTTGAAGGTGAAGTAAAAGAGTTACTTAATAAAAACAGACTTTTCGTAACAATAGAAGTTGAAGATGGAGATTCAGCAATTGAAATTCTAAAAAACTCAAGATGGATTGAAAACATTAGGAATCAAATTAACAACACATTTGAATTCAATGTTGATTCAAAGGAGATTCCTTTATTGAACAAATTTTTGGTAGAAAATGGCGTGATGATCAATTCCATTATTCCAAAACGCTCTCTGGAAGAATACTTTCTAACTATAACGAACGAGGCGGCGAATGCTTGACCTGATAAGTATTGAATTGTACAAAATTTTCAAAAAGTGGCGAACTTATATCGGCTTTATTGCTTTAGGAGTTCTTGTTCCTTTGATTCATATCGCAATGGTTCTTGAAGGAAAGAACACGATTAATTTTATGACAAGAAATATTCAGGAATCATTTGTGTTTGTTGGAAATCTTTTGAACACTTATCTGATATCCTATATTATTCTCACAAGTCTTGCAATCCACATACCTTTTCTTATAACTCTTGTTGCAGGTGATTTACTTGCTGGAGAAGCAACTTCTGGAACATACAGATTACTAATTACCAGACCTATATCAAGAACAAAATTGATTATTGTAAAATTTATTGCCGGGTGGATTTATACCAATCTTCTTGTATTGTGGCTTGCTTTTCTAAGTCTTGTGGTTGGTTATTTCATTTTTGGAACCGGGGAATTATTAATTATAGATGGGCAAATGATTGTAATTTTTGAAAGAACTGATGTTTTATGGAGATTTCTTCTAGCTTATGGTTTTGCAACTTTAGGAATGACTGCTGTTGCAAGTCTGGCTTTTCTTTTTTCGTCGCTGGTTGAAAATTCAATTGGTCCAATTATCAGCACAATGGCGATAATAATAGTGTTCGTAATTTTATCAGCAATTCAGGTCGAGTTTTTCCAGAACATCAAACCTTATTTTTTCACAACTCACATAATGTCGTGGAGATTATTTTTTGAAGACCCTCTTGATTTAAAGGAAATATTTAAGTCTGCTGCCAATCTATTAGCTCATATTGTGGTTTTCTTTGGACTTACTCTTTTCATTTTCAAAAAGAAAGATATTTTGTCATAAAAGGGATTTAATATGATTTTCATTTTAATAATTATTTTATTTGCTAACATACAAGCTCAAACAAATGATCCGAATGAAATTGTAAAATCGGTAATTACAAAATTCAGTCAAGTAAATGATTATGAGGTTGATATTGATATAAAGGTTGATGTTGAGTTTTTAAGAGTTCCTGAATCCCGTGCGAAACTTTTCTTCAAACAGCCGGATAAAGTTAAACTAAAATCTGAAGGTTTTGCTCTTCTTCCAAAAGATGGTATAGACTTTTCTCCTTCCTCAATTATTAAAGGAAACTACACCGCCATTTTTGAAAGGAAAGAGAATCTAAACGGAGTTCAAACTTCAGTTGTAAAAATTGTACCGATAAATGAAAATACAAACATTATACTCAGCACAATTTGGGTTGATGATAAGAATAGCATTATCAGAAAAGTTGAAAGTACGACAAAAACTCAGGGGACTTATACTTTAGAATTGTTTTATGATAATGACTTTAAATATCCACTTCCCAAACAAATGATTTTTTCTTTCAACTTAGATAAAATGAATTTACCTCAGACTTTTACAAATACAACTCCAAAATCAAGCAGGAGAAGATTTAAAGATGGTCCCGTGATAGGAAAAGTCTATGTTAATTATTCAAATTATAAAGTCAATAAAAATTTGAGCGATAAAATTTTTGAAGAAGATAAAGATTGAATCTCTACTAATTGAAATTGATTAAAATTACAGGAGCTTCTTCGCTCATCAAAACTTTTGCTTTGTTCCAGGATGGGGGTCCAAAAATTCCATTTGCATTATTTGAAAAGCCGTAATCTTCGATAGGAATTCCGAGAAAGTTAGTATCTAAATCATCGTTATCATTTTCATCGTGAAATGCTTTCACCGCATAATATCCGATTGGCAAATCAGGCAGAGTAATTTCCGCCTGATTGTTTCTAATTGGTAAATTCAATCCAATAAATGGTGATTTATGATTCTTGTAGTTCTCCGCTGAGTTACACAATGCAACTTTAACTGTACCTGTGTTGCTTCTCAATCCTTTAATTTTAATGGTGATTTTAGTCTTTGGATTTTCACCAGCTAAAAGATTAACATTTAATATGAATAATAGTATTAAACTCAGATATTTAATCATTAAAACTATCCTGTATATTTCTTAAATATTACTGTTGTATTGTGTCCACCGAAACCAAAAGCATTTGATAGTGCATAATTCACAATACGTTCCTGAGGTTTATTGAAAGTATAATTCAAATCACATTCAGGATCGGGATGTTCAAAATTTATTGTTGGTGGAATTTTATCATGAACAACTGCCAAAATTGTAGCAATTGCTTCTACCGCACCGGCAGCACCAAGTAAATGTCCCGTCATACTTTTGGTTGAGGATAAATTCATTTTATATGCATGTTCACCAAACACTTTTTTAATTGATTTAGTTTCAGCAATATCACCCAGCGGAGTAGAAGTGCCGTGCATATTTATGTAATCAATAGCTTCGGGTTGAATTCCGGCGGTTTTGAGCGCAATTTCCATAGATAAAATTGCACCCAAGCCTTCAGGATGTGGTGCAGTAATATGGTGCGCATCAGCAGATAATCCGACTCCTACAATTTCTGCGTATATTTTGGCATTTCTCTTCAATGCTATTTCTAATTCCTCAAGCAATAATGCTCCGGCACCTTCACCCATAACAAAGCCATCTCGTGTAGCATCGAAAGGACGACTTGCAGTTTCAGGAGAATCGTTTCTGGTTGATAAAGCTCTGTTTGCATTAAATCCACCAATTCCTATTTCATTGATTGAAGCTTCACTTCCGCCGGCAATCATTCTATCCGCTAAATTATTTTTTATTAAAAGATAGCTGTCAATCATATTGTTATTCCCGGTAGCACAGGCTGATACAGTACAGTAATTAGGTCCTCTGAATCCATACTGCATTGATATATGTCCTGCAGCTATATCAGGAATAAGCATAGGTATAAAGAATGGAGAAATTCTGCCGGGACCATCTTTGTAGTTGATTACTGATTGTTCATAGAAAGTTTGAATACCTCCAATTCCACTGCCAAAGATTACTCCAAATCTATTTTTTTCTTCTTCGCTTAAAGTTTCAGGTTTTAATCCGCTATCTTCCAAACACTGGTTTGCAGAAACAAGGGCGTACTGAGCAAATGGGTCTAATCTTCTGGCAGCTTTTTTATCAAGATATTTGCTGACATCAAAGTCTTTTAATTCGCAGGCAAATTTGGTATCAACTTTTGAAGTATCAAAAGCTTTGATTGGTGCTGCACCGCTTCTTCCTTCCATCATAGAATTCCAAAATTCCTCTACTGATAATCCTATCGGTGTTAAAGCACCCATTCCGGTAATTACAACTCGTCTGTTATTCATAATTAATCTTTAAAATATTTCGAATTTTGTTAGACAAAAATAGTATAAAAAGATATGTAATAATTGACAAATAATCAGAATTTATCTTCCTGAAGTCTAAAGATTATCCATTCGTTTAGAGGAAATGCTCCACGATTTTTATAAAATTCAATTGCTGAAACATTCCAGTCAAGAACGACCCATTCTACCCTTCCGAAATTATTTTCTTTGGCTTTATTTATAACTTCATCTAAAAGAGCTTTTCCAATTCCTTTACCACGAAATTCGGGTTTAACATACAAATCTTCGATATAGTAACCCGGTCTTCCGACAAAAGTGGAGAAGTTCTTGAAGAATATAGTTTGCCCGCAGATTTTATTGTCATATTCAGCTATTAAAACTTCAACAAACTTATTTTCTCCGAAAATTACTTTTCTGAGATCTTCTTCGGAAGTTTGAACTTTATCCAATAGTTTTTCATATTCAGCAAGCTCTTTTATCATAGATAAAATTTTGGGAATATCACTTTCTTCGGCTTGTCTGATTTTTAGTTTTGAGTGTTCCATTTTTCAAAAAGGCAGGTAGGGTTTAAATAAATTTTTAATTCTATCAAATCTTAATTCAATTTCAATTGATCCAAAGGAATAAGGTGCTATCTCATAAGGATCAAATTGAATTACAAGAAAATTCGGTTTGATATAAAAATCCTGTTCAGCTGAAATATTTATTTCATCTTCAAACAGACCAGCATCTGCTAAAGAATTGGCATTAAATTGTTTTAATATTTCCTGTTCACAAAA
>CAKZLD010000192.1 GCA_937125135.1 uncultured Ignavibacterium sp. | reverse complement strand
TTGGAGATTTCACCATCTGGAAATTTGTGAAGACATTCCAGATAATCATTCGTGCCAAGGATAGAGATGAAGGATTTCATATTAAGTTTCTTTTAATTATTAAAAGCTACAATAAAAATTTAGAGTAAACGGCATACCAAATTGAACCGCGAATCCATTAACTGATGAAATTTCATTTTTGTTTGTAATTCTACCATAAAAAGGCTTGACATTAGCTGATTTAAAGCAACTCCCAGCTGTTAGAAATACAATAGGATTTTTAAAGGGATCTTCAGATAATGAAAACTCCTCACCAAATTTTCCGTATTTCGTGTTAATATCATATCCTATTGGTGTTACATTGTCTGAATTGGAAGGCAAATAATTACCCAAAACTATGAATGAGTTTGAATTTTCTGGTTCTTTGATTTTTTCAAAAGTGCTAAAATTGATAACTTCAAACTGACCATAACCGGATGATTTTTTCTTACCGAAACCTGTTGTGAACACACTCAATAAAATTTCTTTATACTTTTTTTCGAATAACTCATCATTAAATACCTTTACGAATACAACATATGAAACATCGTTTCTAGTGTAGGTTGGGCTATAAGAAAATAACCTCCCTTCTAAAGAACCAAATGTTTTTCGATCGATTTGAACGCTTACTCTTAATGCTTCTTCAATTGGTTTTATTCTTTTTATATTCCTAAGGTGTTTTTTATTTGAGTTTAATTCTTCCTTTTCTAATATCTCTACCTTTCCGGTCATTAGAAATTTATTGATTTCTTCAAGAGTAATGTAATTTTTCTCTTTATTTCGCTTATTTTCAACAAAACTAAATATTTTTTCATATTTATTTTGTTTGTTTTCTATTTTTGGAAAGAGATAGGGTCGAGGGAATCGTATATCATCATTAATTTTTATTAATCCATCGGATAAAATAAAAATCGGTGTATTTTTTCGATATAATTCGATGAACTCTTTAAGATCGTCCTCTCCACCTTCTTCTTTTAATCTCCAGCAAAAATGACCATATATTGTATCTGATTGAAGTTCTGTCAACAAACCAGATTTTTGTTTTATTGTTATTGCGTAAGTTTTCATATTTTTTCTATCTCCAGTTTACACCAACCAAGATGTTTTAATGAATTATTTATTGAAATAGAAAATGTAGTATGAGCTTCCTCCATTTTGCCTTTTCTAGTGCGACTAGGACTTTTGCTTGGAAACTTTGGAACAATATTCTTAAAAACTTTAAACCAACTACCACCCCCATAACCAACATTAATTAAGTATTCATTTTTATCTAATCGAACTAATTCTATTTCAATCAAAGCTTTTTCAAAATGATCTGCACCCTTAAGCTGGTCCTTTCTTGATTTGTACTTTACTATTTTATCCAGTGCTAATTTAATTTGAGTTTTTGAATATTCCTCCAGTTTTGATTTAAGGTCTTTAATATCCAAATTACCATTTTTTTGTAATTTCATTTCAAATTTACAATTAGGCTTAAGGCATATTAAATTATTTGCCGGAGGTCTGTTTTCTGTACGATAAACCATAAAGTTACTAGAATCAATAAAATCTGAATCATAAAAAACAATTTTATCTTTAAGATCTGCTTGTTCTCCTGCCTGAATACCTGAAGTATCAACACCTAAAACAGTAAGTAACGCTCCCTTTACAGAGCTGGCTGGGATGTAGAATTTTCCATTTGAATTAATAAACTCAATAACTTGTCTTCTCCCTTGAGCACGAGGATTATTGAGATGGTTTTTAAAGCTATTATGAATTTCTAAGGAGTATGTAATTGCCTCATCAATGATGGTTAACTGATGTTTACGAACCCAGCTTTCAATTGTGCTTATAGTAATATCTTGGGTGAAGTTAATATTCTCTTTTTTAGCAAGTAATCTTGAAAATTTATTTAAATCTATTTTATATAATTCATCCTTGAATACCGTGTAATGAAACCCTTGGTCAAGAGTTTCTCCGTTCGAGATATGTAATGGAGTAAGTGTTGTAAATTTTAATTTGTACATATTACACTCCTATTTAAGAGTAACTTTAACAGCACCATAGCCTCTACTACCTGAACCACCTAAGTAATCATTATTTAATAACTTAACCCCTTCTTCTAATACTTTGAGAATATTTTCTAATTCTCCATCATCATATCTAATCAGTATCTCTCCAACAAATTTTACAGATGGAGGAACTCTTTCAATTGTTCTTAATCCACCATCTTTTGCCGTTCCTTTTCTTCTATCAATAACAATTTCTGTTTTAAATTCTGTATTAATATCACCAGTTAAAAACTTAGTTTTATCTTCATCGGATAGAAACAAATCTCTAAAAATTAACTTCGTCGGTTTCTGAGAATAGTTCTTATCCTCTTTTTTTATTTTTATATAATCACTAGTTGCTCCAAAATATTCATTGATGGTATCGTGAAGCGGATTGTAGTTACCCTCTGTTTCAAGCAGACATCTAATTTTCCCTTTTAAAGAACTACCCGGAATATAAGGCAATGATGTTACTGGATCTTTAATTACACTTGAATCAACTCCACCTATTTGTATGGAATCATTCCCGGCTCCAATATGCAATCCTGTTAATATCTCAATTTCAATGTTTTTTTTGACTTTTTTCATTTTTATTACTCCTTTTTTAATTCTTTGGATAATATGCAACTAAAGCTTCAAAATGAAGTTTAAAGGCTTTAAGATTTTTATTAAAATCCTCTCCGGTTTTTGAAACAACTAAATTGATTCGGTTTTTAATAAAATCTTTGAAACGATTAGTGTGTAAACGTTTTGCTGAATATTCAGCGTTTGCTTTTAGCATAATTAATTGCACCTTTTTTTCTTTTTCTTCTATCTTGGTGTTATAAATCTTCAAAAAAGTATCATAAAACTTTCTTAATTGATTTATATTTAGTTTTTCGTTTCTATAATTTTGGTCCCGATTATTTTCTCTAATAAATTCAATCAATTCTTTGACATTACCATTCCCACTATCTGAAATTAGTTCTGGAAGAATGTTCCCTTCTTTATCAAAGAAGGATTTAATCTCTAAAGATGTCATAACTATTTCTCCTTTATTTATTTCTAATATTATAAATTAATTGACAAACTAATGGATGAAGAATCTTTTCAATTTTTTGTGCTTCCTCGTTCCCCTCTTTATTAATTGTTAAAACATTTTCGAAGAATATTTTTATTTCTGCATCCTTATCTTTAAGTATTCTGTTTACAGTGTAGTTAAGTCTTGCATAAGCAATTAAGTAAGATGCATCATCGGTCTCCTCATACTTTCTCAACATTTCAGAAAGTTCAAATAACTTCCTAATTAAACCACGGCTTAATCCAGATTTTTCATCCATAGCTTTATGTGTTAAAATATTAACCTCATTAATGAGATAACTCAAATCATAATTTTTTACAAAACTACCAAATAAAAATGTACCCGCTTTATCATTTTCATCAAAAAATGCCTTTGGGTTTTTTCTTTTCAATAACTCATATTGTGAGTCTTTTGCTATACGTTTGCCGTCTTTCTGATTTTGTTCAGCAAGTTTGGAAACTATACGAATTGGTGTATGATGCTTGAAATTAGTAATAGAATATGAAATGTGAACTTCTTTATTATCACAAACAAATTCATCGAACTTACTATTTAATTGATTAATTAGTTTTAAAGAAGAACTTTGAGGTGTAATAATCATTAGGTCATCTCCACCGGCAAAAATGGTGTATACTCTATTATCATTATTAAAACTTTCTGATTCTGTATCCTGAACAGAAAGTTCAAATTTTTGTTTCAAATGCTTTTGATTATTGCTTTCCCAATTCTTCAAAAATCCGTTTAAGAAAAAACTAAAAAAGTATTTTAAGTGATTGCTTAATGTAGTTGTTCTTGAAATAGCCGTAAGATCTTTTTCTTGTGTTTTTGTAACATCTCTGCTTAAACCATAGGCCATAATTAAGCCTAAATTATCTATATCACCTTTAATGAGTGATAAATATTTAGCACCATTGTTTTCCTCAGACATATCCTCAAATGACATTATGTTTTCTTTTTCACTAGCACTACAATAATTTGCAACCTCTAAATAATGTGTATTATAGAAAATACTTTTATCATATTTACTTTCCTTGAGTAGCTCTGTAAATGTAGGATTTAATAATAACTTTGTTTTGTATTTATTTTTTTCATCATACTTAAATTCTTTTATCTTATTGATATTCTCGGGATCAATTGTTAACTCATCGTTTTCAATCATTATTATTAAATTATTTCCAACAATTTTATCGCCAATTTTATATTCTATTGCAACCTGTTTATCAACTGTTAAAAATTCCAAACCTTCATCAGATGGAATTTTTATTTCATCTCTTCTACCATCTTTAATAGGTTTATCTGTAACTTTACACTTAATTGAGTCGGTGCCGCTTCCATCGTTTTCAATATATTTTTCTTCCCATATGTAGTTGTTGTATTCAATCCCTTCTTTAATAAAAAGTTTTTCACTGAATAAATTATATCTGTTTTCTATTAATTTATGAGAAGCATCTTCTATAATTTGACCGAAGGTTAGAGTATTATCTTTATTCATAAGATCTTGATAACTAAAAGTATGAAAAGCACAATTAAAGCTTAAATCCATTCTAAAATTTTTGAACAAATAATTATTTATTTTTTTCTTTATTTCTTGAAATTTGGAATCAAAATCTTCCAAAGTTGGGGCTATTATATAGAATTTTCCTCCCGCAAGCATAATTAGATTTGCTTCTGTCAGCTTAAACTTTTTTAGGAATTTAGTTGCTAAATTTCTCGTAAGAATTTGAACGAAAATGGAACGACCTCTTAATATCTTTGCTGGTTTTCTATTTACAACATCAAATATATAATTTTGAATACCCGGAATATCTCCAATTATTAAATTCAGACCAGTATTTTCATTATTAATTTGCTTTGAGAGATAAATTACGTGTGAAAACCCAGCAACATCCTTTAAATGATTAAAAAGAGAGATATCAGTTTCAGAACTTCCAGTAAAATCCGGAATACACCACATATATTTTTCGAATATTATTAAAAGTAAGTTCACTAAGCTTTCGAAATCATTTTCATTATCATAAATGTCCAATACATAGAATAAATCATCTAAAAAATATTCCCAAGTTTTATCGGTGAATGAAAATTCTTTAATTTCATCTTCTGTTTTTCCAGTTGGTATTATTACATCATATTCATCTTTTACCAACAATCTGTGTTTGTAATATCTTGGCGAAATTGATTCATTATTTAATAAATTTATTTTACTAAAAAGAGAAACGAGATGTTTATGTTTCCATAGATCTTGGTAAGCATCAACTTCTTCTTTCTCAACTCTTTCGCTTGCTGATAAATGATCTGATATTTGGACTATCTTTGTTAAAGACTGAACTTCTTTATTATGATGTTCACTTATAATATTAATTAAACTCTGAAGATTTTCTTTTCCCACAATCTTTATAAATTTATCAATAAATTTCCCGCTATTGATCAACTCTGTTCCCAAAGTCTGATGAAATTTTTTATTTGGATTTCCTGTGCACCTCTGCTCAAACTTCCCAATATCGTGAAAGAGTGCACCAAGTATTAATGTTCTTTCTTCAGCTGTCATTTTTCCCTCTAATTTTTGTTTCAAACTTAGTTATTGAATTTTACTGTT
>CAKZLD010000191.1 GCA_937125135.1 uncultured Ignavibacterium sp. | reverse complement strand
ATTTAATACATTAAATGAATTTTCTTTTTATTTCTCCAACCCGCCTGACTTTTATATTCAACAAAATAAATCTTTAAGTCAGCTTGACTTTCGTATTCAACAAAGTAAATTTTTTTATCTGCTTGTGATTGGTATTCGACAAAAAACCATAATCCTTCATTGCCTTTTGCTTCGGATTGATATTTTACTTTGAATACTTTCAAATCAGCCTGACTTTCATAATCTGTTACAAATACTTTTACATCTGCTTGAGAGGAAAATTGAGAGGAATAAACTTTTTGAGGGAAGATAGGAGTAATAAATAAAATTATTTCCATAATTATCAAATAAATGCAGGTTTTCATTAATTGGCTGATAAGTTCTATTTTGTTAAATGAAACAATAACTTTTTAATGATTTATGATAAAAATAAATCAGCTTAATTTCTTGTTCAATATAAAAGAATTTTTATTAGCTATTAATCAACAAGAACATAACCAGCATAAGCATAATATCCCAAGCCCCTTAATGATTTGAAGAATACCAAAATCTCGTTTGAACTTTTTGTCCAATAAAATTTTATAATCCACTCGCCTGTGGTTTTACTAACAGCCTGAATACTAACAAAATCACCACTGATAGATTCAGTGCCTTTTTTTAGTTTGAAGTTTTCACCAGATGTTACATTAACTAATTTATAACTATTTACGTACCAAATTAATTTTGTATAATCAACTTTTGTATCAACTGGATAGCCAGATTGATTAAGAATAATTTTATTAGTGCATTGAATATGGGTAATTGCCTGACTATGAATTACACCATTACACAATGTAATAAACAGAGTTACGAAAAGTAATTTTTTCATATTGAATCTCAGGTTTTAAGATTAGGAAGAATAAACTATTTTTTTTTATCCGAATAAACACCTTTTAATCTTTTTAGAATTATAACAAGTCTTTGAGGTCTGACATTTTCTTTAATCCCAGTATGATAAGCTTTTTCACCAAAATTCGGGAATGCTGTTTCCATTTCGAGATATGAAGTTGCTATTTCCCAGCCTTGCTCTCCTAATTTTGTTAATTCTGCATCATCAGGAGTAATAGATTGATATTTAAAAGCCTCTATTCCGTCTCTCGAATTTAAGCCTGTGTAGTAGATAACCTTGTATTCCCAGAATTTTTTATTATCGGAACAGGATGAAAAAAGAAATGCAAATACAGAAATGATGATTAAATATTTCATACTTTCTCCATTTATTAATTATTAGATTGTGAAAAATTTAATAACATATCTCCTGCAAAGCCTTCAAGAAAATATCTTTTAGATAAATCATAGTTTTTTGCTTTTAAAGTGATTGAATTAAATAACTCGTACAGTGTCTGATATTGACTAAAATCACTGAAAAGACTTGTTGCTTCTTTTTTTCCAAGTATCGGCTCTAACTTTTTTATGTAAAATTCTTTGGATGTATTGAGTATTATATTATTAGATTCGATTAGTTTTTCAATAAGTTGTTTTCTGCTTTCTTCCGCTTTTTTAATGTGAGTATTTAAAAATTTCTTCAAGTTCACTTTTCCATAGTGATGTTTGAAATTATCTTCTTCTGCGGAAATTTTTGAGTAAGCTCCATTAGAACAAATGTATCTTAATAAAAAATGAGATACTTTCAGACTTCTGAATCCAGTTTCTGAGTTTGTAATGTTTATACCAATTCCAAAATCGTCGCCTTTCACAGGTTGAATTTTAATTTTGTCTTCTGTTTTAATACTTAAAAAGAAGTCATTCCTTGAGATGTTACGAACCCCCAGCTTCGTAACTTCGTTGATGACTTCAATGTCGGTGATTTCATTATAATCAGGACTTAAAATTGAGAGTGCTTCCTGATTTTCTATCTTTAAGATGACTTTATTTCTCTTGATATTCATTAGATAATCATTACAAATTGAAGATATTGTATCAAGCGATAGTTTAAATAATTGGTTTATTGGAAATTTATACCACCTTAAGAGTTTATATAAAAATGCCTTCCTTATTGGATATTCTTTCATTCTTCCATTCATCAATTGAAGTATTAGTAACTTACCTTCATTTTCTATTCTAAGACTCGAAGGATTTACCTCTTTTTTTAGCAGCTCTCTTGATTTGAGGTAATCAATTACTACATCAGCTTTGGCATTAACGAATTCGATACCTTCTGTTACCATTTTTTTTACGATATTTTTTAAAAATTAGAATTTATGATTTTCTTTATTTATAGCGCATACATAAGCTAATTCTTTATTTACCATTATTTTATATAATCGTTTCGTCATTTAATAACACAGTGTAACTTTAAATGGAAATCTTTTCCAGACATTTCAATAGTTGCTTTTTTTGTAATATTGTTAGTTTCAAATATGACAGTTACTATATCATAATATGTTTCAGATATATATTGGCATTTTACTTTAAGAGAGTTAGCAGTTTTTTTAAGTATTATCGGGGTGCCGATTTTTATAAATGTACCTAAATCTTCCAAATAAAATGAAGATTCACCTATTAGAACGGTTTGATTAAGATTTTTATAATTTACTCCTGATTCGTTAGTTAAAATTCCTCTTACGGCTTTTAAATGTATGATGTTTTGACTAAATACATCAGTTTCTAATAATAAGAAAATGATGAATAATATTTTTTTCATACCGTTTTCTTTTGTTAATTTATTAAATGAGATGATGGTTAGTCGCCTCCTTTATATTTAAATTCATATTAAATAATCATCATCATTGTTGGTGTCATCGCCGTGTTCTATACAGATAAAAAGCCCGGTCATCTTTAATTTTTTAGATTTAATAATGTTAAATGAATGAGATGATTATTAAAATTAAGTTCTAATCCAGTAATTTCATTGCTGATGAATCTCTTTTCTTGACCAATACCAATCCCAGGGAAGATCTCAAATCTAAAATTCTCAAGATTATCAAAAAGATTAACTGTTTTATAAATTGCTTCAGCTTCCGTTATCGGATTTTCTTTATCTTTGAGTCTAAATACCTCGAGAGCTGCTGATCTTAATAATTTTGGGAAGTATTCCTGATAAATATCTGTTCTGTTGAAAAGATCAATACTCAATGAATTATTATCAGTAAAAAGAGCCATTCCATTTGCTTCCTGACTTAATTCGAACTTATTTAAGAATTCTTCGAAGTCATCTTTTTTCCTATCGAAGAGTTCCGAGAGATTCATTGTTAAGGAATTCATTTTATAAGAAAAAAAATAATTATTAACGTCATACCAGACTTCTGATTGTTTTGCCATGTGGCTTTTAGTTTCTCTAAGACTTTCTTCAACAGATTTTGATTTATTGGCTCTCAATTTTTGAGGAGTTATGTATTGAGAAGGATGGAATTTATCCGAAATTGAACTCCATCTGCCTTGTTCAACGCAACTTACGGGGAGATTGATTTTTGAATTTGGAGCAATCAAAACACTGCTGTTCAATGTTCTGTTTTGGTTTGCTCCGATAAGTATGTCGCCGTCCATAAAAAATATGTATTTATCTGATGAGTTGATTAAATAAATGTTGTTAACACTACCGGACGAGTCAATCTCCTTGATTTCAATGTAGTTTTGCTCAATTGCTTTGGCACCTGAAATGTATTCAAAACTATTGATTTGTTGGCTTGAAAACTGCACTAAAGAAAGTCTTTTATGTTTTTGAAAGGAATGAATTTTTATTTCCATTATGCCGCCTCTTTAATTTTATTTCCGATTCGAAGATAATTTAAGGTATATTATAAATTAGTATCATTGAATGATACTTTTTTATTTAATGAGGAATTTAAATTGATATTTAGAAAGTCATAATTTAATTTGCATTCAGAATTATATTATTTGGGGATGATATATGTTCGATTTTCAATCCAAACTGAAAAGACAAATAGAAATTCTTGGATTATGTCTTTCAGATCAGATTCAAAAACCACTTAGAATTTATGACCTTGCCGATTATTTTCAAACTGAGGAACTGACAATTAAACGCGACCTTCAGGATTTGAGAGCTTACGGAATTGATATCCATTCAAGTAAAAAATCTGGTGTGTGTATTGAAACAATGCTTTCTAAAGAGAAGTTGGTAGAAATTATTATCCACTACATTGCATTAAACCATAATGACTATGTACTCGATAAATCCACATCTCTTTTGGTTGAGAAAAAGGGTGCAGATGCTTTAAGTAATATCGTAATACTTCAACTCTGTATTGATAACACTGAAGCAGTTAGAATTGATTACAATAAAGTGGGGATAGAAATTGAAAAAGATAAAGAATTAGCGCCACTTTTAATTTTTCAGAATGAAGGTAGCTGGAGACTTCTCGCCGTTTCAGAAGGAAAGATTAAACAATATCTGATGGATAAAATTGTATCAGTGAAAACTACAGGAAGAAAATTTGAAAAAGGGGAGTATAATTTTTTTGATTTGTTTAAAAATTCTTGGAGAAGCTGGCTTGGAGATGAAAAACATCAAGTAAAATTATGGCTTTCTTCAAAATGGGCTGACAGAGTAAAACCAAGAATGCTTGTAGCTGATCAAAAAATAACAAGAAATGAAGATGGTTCCGCTTATTTCGAATGTACTGTTAATTCATTAGCTGAAATTGCTTCCTGGATTGTCAGCAGAGGATTTGGTGTGAAAGTAATCGAGCCAGAAGATTTAAAGAATCGGGTAATTGAATTAGCAAAAGGAGCTTTGATGAATTATGAGGCAGAGTAATAATTCATTATTCCAATTTTAAGTTATCAAATAATTGTTTATTGATACTTTTATTTAATTTTTTGACAAAAATTTTTAATCATTTTGAGGTTTCTTTATGAAATGTAAAAATTGTAAAAAAGAAAATTTAGAGGGGACAAAATACTGTAAATTTTGTGGTGAACTCCTCTTTGAAATGAAAACCTGCCCGAACGGTCATCAATATAATGCAGCAGAAAAAAATTGTCCATATTGCCCGCCGCCCGGAGGTGAAAGAGTTATAAATCCTTTTGAAGATATGAAAACTGTGGCTGATGTATCTCCGAATGTTCATAATTCTGTTGATAAAACTGTTGTGGATACATCGAAAGCGACATTAAGTTCAAATGTTCAAATAGGCGATAAAACAGTAATTGCTTCCCCAAACCAATCAGAAGCACAATTAAAAAAGATTCAAAGCAACGTTTCAAGAAAAATGATTGGCTGGTTAGTTACATTTGATATTGATCCAAACGGTAAGGATTTCAGATTGTACGAGGGAAAAACTACTATCGGAAAAGATACAAAGAATGATGTCGTTTTAGTCGATCCGGCTGTTTCTTCTCTGCACGCTACTATTTTATTCAGACCTTTGGATAAAAAGTTGATTATACAGGATAATTTATCCACAAATGGTACTTTTGTAAATGATGCTCTGATTGATGATAAACAGGTTTTAGCAGATAATGATATCATAAAAATCGGAAAAATTAATCTTAAAGTTAAATTGATATAATAATCAGTGAGGACTAAAATGATAAAAATATTTTTTTCAATAATCATTATAACTACTTCTATTTTTTCCCAAAATGTTAATCTTAAGTTAATAAAAACAGAAACGGAGAGATTTCCATACTTAAGCTCTGCTTTGCAGGTTTATGATAATTATGAAGAACCGATTACTGATCTTAAACCAGAGAATCTGAAAATAACTTTGAGCGGTAAATATGCAGATTCAGTAAAGGTGACAACTTACAAACAGAGCGGACTTGGGATTAAAGTTGTACTTTGTATTGATGTCTCAAGAACTATGGTTGGAAAGCCTTTTGAAGCTATGAAGAATGCAGTTTACAAATACATTGACGAACTAAGAAGTGGTGATAAACTTGCCATTTACACTTTTGGTGATGAAGTTAAAATGATGTCTGATTTCAGTGGTGATAAACAATATTTGAAAGATATCGTTGAAAAAATTAAGGCAGATGGAAATTTTACAGAACTATATTCAGGACTATATAAAGCTGTTAAAAAACTCGCTGATGATAAAGAGAAAGTAGGCAAGATTGTAATCGTAATAAGCGACGGAAAGGATGAAAGCAAAACAAAAACTTACTCTGATGAGGATGTAATTCAACTTGCTAAAGAAAATGGCATTCCTGTGTTTTCAATTGGATATACTAAAGTAGATAAAATTTACCTACAGTCGCTTGAGAAAATATCTGAAAATACCAACGGGAAATATTATTACTCGCCTGATGAAGATGACTTAGATCGTCAGTATAAAAAAATGAACAATCAGATTCAAAATATCTATCTACTCAATTATGTGTTTTACAATTTTGCTGGTGATGGCAATGAACATACTCACACGATAACGGTCAATCGAAATGGAAACACAAAGTCTGTTTCAAATAAACTTCTGATACCTGGAGGAATTTCAGCAATTACAAAAGTTGAAAAATTAGTAGACGATGATAGCAATCTCTTGCTTTATTATTTGGCAGGAGGAATAGGGTTAGTTGGAATTATTATAGTTACAATATTTCTGGTGAAGAAAAAGAAAAGAAAAATTAATGAAGAGTTGCAAACTCCTGTTTCTGTTCCTGAGTTTGAACAAGAAGTATTAAAAGAAGAGCCTTCTTCAGTAAAAATAAAATCTGATGAAAATCAAAGGACTATTGTTGATGCTGAAAAAACTAAAATTGCTAATATCAGTGATTCGAAAGGTGATAGAACAATGATTCTTGGTGCAGAAACTTCCTCTGCTAAGTTGGATTTTAAGATTGGTGTAATTGCAGGTCAAGTTTTTGATTTACAGCAATCTGTTTTTAAGATTGGCAGGAAACAGGATAATCACTTGATTATTGATGATAAAACCGTATCAAGCTACCATTGTGAAATTCATTTTGATGGTAAACAGTATTCGATATTAGACAAAGGCTCTACAAATGGAACTTTTGTAAATGGGGAGAGAGTAAATCAGCAAATATTACATAGCGGTGATACAATTAAAATTGGTAGCAATGAAGGATATTTTTTAATGGGGTGAAGGGAATAATAGCACGCTGATGACACTGATTAAACAGATTTTCAATGATTTAATTAAAACAATCTTAATCTCGGAGAAAATGAAAAAACAAAATAAAGAAAAAAATCCCGAAGGGATGAAAT
>CAKZLD010000190.1 GCA_937125135.1 uncultured Ignavibacterium sp. | reverse complement strand
TGGACAAAAATAAAGTAATATGGTGATAGTTTCATTAATTGAAATTGAAAGTTATTCGTAGGTAAGTAGTTACGAGTGATTGAGCAATGTAGATTGTTTATTTATGTTTTTTATTGTACATAGTTCGTTGAAGTCAGAAGTACTGAAACGGTCCTTATAAAAAGGATGGAATTATGAATAGAATCACTAGATTCTTAAACAAGTTCAGAATGATAAGTGGTGAAATACCGAAAAGATCCATTATTCAAAGGTGGATGGAGAAACAGAGTTATTAAACAAAAAAATAATTTGTCCTACTTGCTTCATATAAAATTGAATTTTAATTTTTTTTACCGCTAGGTTGTAATTGGAAGGGGAAGGTTGGGAAACTGGTTATTGGTCAGTTGTCATTGGTCATTGAGGGAATGTGAAGGCTAAGTGTTGAGTGTTAAAATGAAAAGAATAGTAATTAGTCAATAGTCATTTGTCATTGTAAATTCTTCATTGTTAATTTTTAATTGTTCATTGGTCGTTGTTTATCTGTGTTATTTGTGGTTTTTAAAAAATCTTAACGTCGAAAAGGTAAAGGAGGAGATGATTCAAATAATATCCTAATATCCCTCAAAGTTTAGTTCATAAATGAATAAATCTTTTTAATTGTTTATTTTCATCTTGCATAGAATAATATGAAATTATAACTTTGCTTAAATTAAAATTAAATTTAATATCTAATCAATTTTTATAATAGTCAAATAAAAAAATTTTGCTGGTAAATTAATGAATGCTTCCAAACTGGACTTCCTCCTTCGTAATCAGCTGCCGTTGATTATTTTCGTTATCATTGCATCATTTACTATTACTTATTTTGTATCCCGAGCTGAAAGAGATGGAGTAGGTTATACTCCTGATCAACCAATTCAATTTTCACATCTTTTGCACGCCGGGCAAATGCAAATTGATTGTAAGTATTGTCATACAAGTGTTGATAAAACAAGATTTGCATCTGTTCCTTCTGTTTCTACTTGTATGAATTGTCATTCAATTGCAAGAAAAGATAAACCCCAAATAATCAAATTAACTGAATATTATAATAACAACATCCCATTACCTTGGAAACGAATACATATGGTTCCGGAATACGCTTATTTTAATCATTCAGTTCACGTTAATAAGGGTATTGAATGTAGTTCTTGCCACGGACCCGTTGAGCAAATGGAGAAAGTTGCACAGCTTAATTCTTTCACAATGGGAAGTTGTTTGAATTGCCATAGAGAGGCACACGACAGATTCCCTGAGCTTAAAGATCAAATCAACAAAGGTCCTGAATATTGTTCAGCTTGTCATCGATAAGGAGAAAAAATTATGAACTTTAATTTTGAAAAAATAAAGAGAAGTAAATTTCTCAATTATACTTTGATATCAGGTGCAGCTTTTTTCTTATTAAAGAAAATTCCTTTTGTTATAGCTAATAAAGAGCATTCAAGCAATTCAAAAATAATTATTAAGTCAAATCCACTTTCCGTTCGAAGAGAAAATTCAGGTGATAAAAATGTCTGAAAATTTTGAGAAACAACCTTTTGAAACTAATCCCGATCCTAATTATTGGAGAAGCTTTAAAGAGCTTTATAGTGATAAAGAAACCATTGAAAAGAAATTTCACGAGTTTGAGAAAGGCGTAACTGATGATTTCGATCCGAATGAAAATTTATCCGGACTTTCAAGAAGAAAATTCTTAGCATTACTTGGAGCTTCTGCGGCTTTTGCAGGTGTGGCTTGTAGCGACTACAAAGACAAAGGCGAAATTATTCCTTATAATGTCAAACCGGAAGAAATTACATTAGGCAAACCTAATTTTTATGCTTCGACTTGTACAGGATGTAATAGCAATTGTGGAATTTTGATAAAGACAAGAGAGGGACGTCCGATTAAAGTTGATGGAAATCCAGATCATCCAGTGAATCAAGGTAAAATTTGTTCAAAAGGTCAAGCGAATATTCTTAATCTTTATGATCCTGAAAGAATTAAAACACCTCTGAGAAAAAATTACAATACCTTCAGTGAAATTGATTGGACTAAAGTTGATGACAGTATCATCAATATTTTATCGAATGTTGGTAACAAAGAAATTGCAATTATAACTCACAAAATCAATTCTCCTACTACCTTAAAATTACTTGATGATTTCAAGAGTGCTTATCCAACTTCAAAAATTTACTCTTATGAATTATTCAACGATTCAATTAGAAATTCAGCTTGGCAAAAATGTTATGGAAGTGGAAATTTCCCTTTGATTAATTGGAATGATGCAGAGATAATTTTAGCTCTTGAATCAGACTTTTTAGGAGCAGATGAGAACAGAATTGAAAATTCAAGATTATTCGCTCAAGGTAGAGATGTTGATTCTAAAAAGTTCAACAGACTTTACGTTGCTGAAAGTGCTTTAAGTCTAACAGGAATAAATGCTGACTATAGATTATCTATAAAACCTGAAAATCAATTGGAATTTGTTTTAGGTCTATTGTCCGAATTAAAAAATAAAGGAGCGATAAATACTAATTTAAGTTATGATGTTAACTTATATGAATTTGCAAAAAGAAATAAAATTGATACTAAAAAAGTTGATTACTTAGTAAAAGATTTAGCTGATAAAAAAGGTAAATCCATCATCTATGCTGGTAATTCTCTTTCAGAAGATGTTCATATCGCAGTTAATCTTTTAAATGAATTGCTTGGGAATACTAATCTATACAGAAAAGATGCTTCAAATGTTGATTTAGCTCCTATTTCCACTTACAAAGAATTTGAAGAATTAGTTAACAAAATGAAAAACAATCAGGTTGCAGCTGTTATCCATATTAACTGCAATCCTGTTTATCATTTACCTTCAGATATTGGATATAAAGAAGCGTTATCGAATTTGGAAGACGTATTTTCACTCTCCGAAATGATGAATGAATCCTGTCAGATGAGCAAGTATGTACTCCCAATCAATCATAATTTTGAAAGCTGGGGAGATTACAAAACTCGTTCGGGAATAATTTCATTAAGTCAGCCAGTTATTATGCCCTTACATAATTCCAGACAAATGGAAGCAATTCTTATAACCTGGATTAAAAAGGATTCTAAATCATATTCAGATACTTTGTATCATGATTATCTTAAATCGAGTTGGATGGGAAATAACTATGCTAAGTATTCTCAGTCAATAAGTTTTGATAAATTCTGGTATTCAGCGCTTCATAATGGATTCATTTCTTTCCCGGAGAATAATAACTTCAATTTGAATTTTAATTATAGTTCAGTAAACTTTGGTAATATTCAATCAAACAACAATGGATTTACATTAGTTTTAAGAGAAAGCTATTCTTTGGGAGATGGCAGATTTGCTAATAACGGTTGGCTTCAGGAATTGCCACATCCTGTTTCAAAAATCACTTGGGATAATTATGCAGCAATATCGCATAATACTGCTAAATCACTTGGATTGAAAGATAACGATTTAATAGAAGTTGATGTCGCTGGTAGAAAATTGCGTATTCCGGTTTTTGTTCAAGCAGGAAATGCTGATAACACAGTAGTGATTGAATTAGGATATGGACGAGAATACTCCGGAATAGTTGCAACAGGAGTAGGATTTAATGCTAATAAATTGTTGTCTAAAAACACCAATTATTCTCCGTGGATTTACACAAATGCCAAAATTGATAAAGTAGCAGGGAAATATATTTTAGCTTCAACTCAGGAACATCATTCATTCGATATTCCGAGAGAACAAGATTTACATTTGAAGCGAAATATAGTAGTTGAAGGAACTGTTGCTCAGTATTTAGCTAATCCAACATTTATAAAAGATAAACATCCTATCGAACACGAAAGCGTTTATACTCCATTTGAATACAAAGAAGTTAAATGGGGAATGTCTATTGATTTGAATAAATGCTTAGCTTGTGGAGATTGTATTGTCGCTTGCAATGTAGAAAATAATGTCCCGGTTGTCGGAAAAGATCAGGTGCTTAAAAGTCGGGAAATGCAGTGGCTAAGGATTGACAGATATTATTCAGGTATGCCGGAAGATCCGAAAATAAGTGTTCAACCAATGTTGTGTCAGCATTGTGATTTAGCTCCTTGTGAAAATGTATGTCCGGTAGTTGCGACAACTCACAGTCCTGATGGTTTGAATCAGATGACATACAATCGTTGTGTAGGAACTCGTTATTGTTCAAACAACTGTCCGTACAAAGTCAGGAGATTTAATTTCTTTAATTATAGAGATCATTTCAGAAATGGCTATCAGGAAAATCCTGTTTTCGCACTGCTAAACAATCCTGAAGTAACAGTACGATCTCGTGGTGTGATGGAAAAATGTACATTTTGTGTTCAGAGAATTTCTGATGCAAGAAGTGAAGCAATCAGACAAGGAAGAAAAGTTAAAGGTAGTGATGTAAAAACTGCTTGTCAGGAAGCTTGTCCTACTAATGCTATAAAGTTCGGAGATATTAACGATACAGAAGATGAATTTTACAAATATAGAAATCATGAGTTGGGATATTATTCATTATCTGAATTAAATATTAAACCGAACGTAACATACATTGCTAAATTAAGAAATATTCATTCGGAGGAAGTATAGTGAATATTGATTACTCTCAGGAAGCGCCAGCTGTTGCAGGTCGTTTAACGCTTGCTGAAATTGAAGAGTTAGTTGCTAAACCATTAGATTCAAGACCAGACAAAAAATATTTTATTGCATTATCAATATCGGGCGGTGCTTTGATGATTGGTGCGGTTTGTCTTGCAATAAGTTTTTATTACGGTTTGGGTTTATGGGGTAATAATCAACCGATTGGATGGGCATTTGATATAGTTAACTTTGTTTTCTGGGTTGGAATTGGTCACGCAGGAACTCTTATATCAGCAATTCTTTTTCTTCTAAGACAAAAATGGCGTACAGGTATCGCAAGATTCGCAGAAGCGATGACGATTTTTGCTGTTATATGTGCGGGAATATTTCCTGCGATTCATACTGGTCGTCCATGGTTAGATGGTTATTTATTACCTTATCCCAATCAACATCATTTATGGGTTAATTTTACTTCTCCATTATTATGGGACGTTTTTGCAGTATCAACATACTTCACTGTCTCTTTAGTTTTCTGGTATATTGGTTTAATTCCTGACTTTGCAACCTTAAGAGACAGAACTTCTTCGAAAATCAAAAAAACAATTTATTCATTATTCAGTTTGGGCTGGAGACATTCTTCAAGACATTGGCAGCACTATGAAAAGGCTTATATGTTACTTGCAGGTTTTGCTACACCATTAGTTCTTTCTGTTCATACAATTGTTAGCTTTGATTTCGCAGTTTCGATTTTACCGGGTTGGCATACAACAATTTTTCCACCGTACTTTGTAGCTGGAGCTATTTTCTCTGGTTTTGCAATGGTTGTTACTGTTCTGGTTTTTGTACGAAAGATTTTCAATTTGGAAAATATTATTACAATGGATCACCTTGACAAAATGAATAAAGTTATTTTGGCTACAGGAATGATGGTTGGATATGCTTATGGAATGGAATTTTTTATTGCGTGGTATAGTGGAGTTCAGGCAGAGCAATTTGTGTTTGTAAACAGAGCTTTCGGTCCTTATGCTTGGGCATACTGGATTATGGTAAGTTGTAATGTAATTTTCCCTCAGCTTTTTTGGGTTCGAAAATTCAGAAGATCAATTCCTGTTATGATGGTTATTGTAATCCTTGTAAATGTAGGAATGTGGTTTGAAAGATTTGTAATTACTGTAACTTCACTACACAGAGATTTTCTGCCTTCAAGCTGGGCTTACTATACACCAACATTGTACGACTTCGGAATATTGATTGGAAGTTTTGGATTATTCTTTACTCTCGTAATTTTATTTACTAAGTCTTTACCAGTAGTTTCTATTTCAGAAGTTAAAGCAGTAGCTGAAGGTGCACAGCCTTCTCATCACGGAGGTGTTGCAAATGCATAATACGAATTTATTCGGTGTATCTGCATTATTCGATAGTCCTGATAAAATTATTTTAGTTGCAAAAAAAACAGCTGAAGCCGGCTTTACAAATTTTGACATTAATACTCCATATCCTATTCACGGTATTGAAAAAGCAATGAAGTTGAAACCATCCAAACTTGGATTTATTACTCTTGTATTTGGATTGACTGGTTCTTTTATTGCTTTGTTTTTTATGTATTGGACAATGTCAATTGACTATCCAATGATTATTAGCGGAAAGCCATTCTTTGCTTTACCTGCTTTTATTCCTGTAACATTCGAAGTTACTGTTTTGCTCGCAACTTTAGCAACTGTGATTGGAATGATAACATTCTTCTTTAAGTTTCCTGAAAATCATCATCCTCTTCACGACACGAATTATATGAAGCAGGTTTCTAAAGATAAATTTGGATTGGTTATTGAATCTACTGATAAAAATTTTGAATTAGAAAAAGTTAAAGAATTTTTACAATCACTCAATCCAATTTCAATTGAAGAAATTTACTATCAGGCGAAAGAAAATAATTCTGTCCTTGAACCAAGATTTCTAACATTATTATTTGTAATTGCACTGGTAACATCAGGAACGACTTATTTTATTTTGAATAAACTTCTTTATATGACACCTTTTGATTGGATGAGTACTCAATTAAAACTCAATCCACAAAAACCATCTGAATTATTTTCAGACGGATTTGGAATGAGAACACCAGTTGCAGGAACGGTTGCACAAGGATTTATACCTTATCTTTCTAAAGGCAATCCTAACCCAACTGAGTTATTGGAAAATCCTTATTTGATTACGGAAGAAAATATAAAAATTGGTAAATCAAAGTATTTGACTTTTTGTAGTCCTTGTCACGGTAATTTTGGAGATGGAGACAGCAGATTAAGAGGACAATTCCCAAATCCACCTTCATTACATTCAAAAAGAGCTCGGGACTTTAAGGATGGAATGATTTATCACGTAATTGTAAATGGACAAAATTCAATGCCTTCTTATGCTCCGTATCTTGATAATGAAGAGAGATGGGCAGTTGTTAATTATATCAGAGTTTTACAAAGAGCTAAGAATGCAAGTGAATCTGATATTCAGTTTGCAAAAAAGGAGAATGTGAAAAATGCATCAAACTGATTTTCATTATACTCAAAAAGAATTGCCAGCAGGTTTAAAAAAGTTTGGAAGTATAATTTTTATTCTTGGATTGATTTTAGCTCTTGTTGCTTTTTATGTTGACAAAGAAAGAGCAATTTTTAATTATCTTATTCTTTACTCTATGCTCATTAGTATTGGATTAGGATCATTATTTTTAATTGCTCTCGAATATGTTGCCGGTGCAGATTGGAGTGTTCCTTTCAGAAGAATACCTGAATTCCTGAGCGGAATTTTACCGTTACTTTTTGTTTTGGTTATTCCATTATTGATTTTCAATCATGATTTATTTCATTGGACTCACAAAGAAGCAGTCGAAAAGGATGTCATATTAAAAGGCAAAGAGCCTTACTTGAATATTACATTTTTTATTGTAAGGGCATTTGCATTCATTGCAGTGTGGGTAATATTCTATTTAATATTAGCTAAGAATTCAAGTAAACAGGATGCAACGAAAGATCAAAATCTTACACGAAAGAACATAAAATTCTCAGCGATATTTATTCCAATATTTGCAATTACAATTACTTTTACTTCAATTGATTGGCTGATGAGTTTAGAGCCACATTGGTTTTCTACAATTTTTGGAGTTTACTATTTTGCCGGAACTGTAATTGCATCATTAGCTGCAGTCACTTTAATAGTCGTTTTCTTAAAGGAAAAAGGTTATTATCAACCGTGGATTACTGATGATCATCTGTACAGTTTTGGTGCATTGCTTTTCGCATTCGTTAATTTCTGGGCTTACATAGCTTTCAGTCAATATCTCTTGATTTGGTATGCAAACCTTCCGGAAGAAACATTTTGGTTTTTAACAAGGTGGGAAGGAAGCTGGAGTATAGTTTCAATTCTTTTAATAATAGTTCATTTTATAGTTCCTTATGCAGTTTTATTATCTCAACCAGCTAAGATGAATCCGAAAAAATTAAAGTTTATTTCAATTTGGTTGCTTTTTGCTCATTTGCTGGATATTTACTGGCTGGTGATGCCTAATATGACCGAAATGAAATCAGGTTATCATTTTAGTTGGATTGATTTTGTATTTCCATTTCTTGGGATTGGATTTGTTATGTTGGTTCTCAGTTTCTTCGGTAAAAATAAAAATCTTTTACCGATTGGCGATCCAAAATTAAAAAGAGGATTAAACTTTCATTTATAAATTTTTGTTACAGGGTAGTGATGAAAGAATTTTTTGAACAAATAAAAGAAAAAGTAGATGAAATAAAAAATAGTCCGGGTACTATTTTCGGATTGGTTTTCCCATATTTCTTTATAGTAGGTTTGATACTGGGATTATACTTTGTTTCTAATATAGAATATGTTTCGAGACAGAATGTTAAGCCGGTTTTGTTAGATACTCTAAAAATTCAGGATTTAACTGTTCAAGAAAGTAAAGTTATTCCACCGGTAGATTTGAATCAGATAAAAACTGCTTCTACGGAACTTTTAACTGAAGGTGAAAATCTTTATAAAACTAATTGTGCATCCTGTCATGGAGATGCTGGTGCTGGTGGAGGCCCTGCTTCAGTTGGAATGAATCCGGCTCCAAGAAATTTTACTTCAAAAGATGGATGGAAGAATGGTACAAAATTGTCCGGTATTTATACAACTTTGAAAGAGGGAATTGCAGGTAGTTCAATGATTGCTTATGATTTTTTGAAACCGCAGGAAAAGTTTGCTGTTGCTCATTATATTAGAAAAAATTTCGTCCCAGAACCTGATGTTGATACTGATGATGATTTGAAAGCATTAGATGCACTTTATAATTTGTCTGCTGGAACTTTTGTCCCTGCTCAGATTCCAGTTGCAACTGCTGAACAAGTTAAGTTGAATGAATTTATGAATGATAATCAGACGTTTAATTTCGTAGTAAAGCGTTTTGAAGAAAATCAAAATAAAGTAATCATTGAAAAATATTTGTTGAATAAAAAAGCAGCTCTAATGTTACTTGTGAAAGATAAAAACTGGAAGCAATCACCGAATCAACTCAAAAACCTTGCTGTGAAAAATTTAGAAAATAATGTATTTAGTCCAAGGATTGCTGTTGCAGATGATAAAGAATTAAGTCAATTATATTCGAACTTATTGTCAATCGTTAATTAGATGGTGAAAAAAATATTATTTAGCTTTTTAATTGTTCTTTCAATTAGTGTTGAGGCGGATAAAAATCCGGAAGTTGGAGTTGATGAAAAGTTAGGAAAGTATCTGCCACTTGAAGTTCATTTCTTTGATGAGGATAGCAATAAAGTTCTGTTGAAGGATTTAATTAAAAAACCTACTGTATTGGCTTTTGTTTATTATGAATGTCCGGGAATTTGCAGTCCATTATTGAGTAGTTTAGCTGAAGTAATTGATAGAACAGATTTAATTTTAGGTGTTGATTACAATGTGGTAGTAATAAGTATGGATGAACTTGAAACACCGCAAAATGCTGCTAAAAGAAAAGATATTATAATCCAATTGATGGATAAAAATGTGCCTCCGGAAAGTTGGAGATTTTTAACTGGAAATTTAGCTGATATAAAAAAAGTGAGTGATGCGGCAGGTTTTTACTTTAAGAGAGAAGGAAAAGATTTCAGGCATGCTGGTTGTTTTATTTTTACAGACAGTCAAGGAAAAATAACAAGATATCTTTTCCCTGGTTATTCGGAAAGGCATGGCTTTGGAATTCTTCCTTTTGACTTTAAGATGGCAGTTTTTGAAGCTTCAGAAAGCAGAGTTAGTCCAACAATAGCAAGAGTTTTACAGTTTTGTTATAGTTATGACCCTGCTGGAAGAACTTACGTTTTTAATTTAACAAGAATTTTCGGAATAATAATTTTAGTTTTTATTACAGCGTTTTTATTATACATAAAATTTAAACCAAAAAAACATTTAGCAATAAAATAGTTAAACAAAGAATGATATATGAATAATCAAAATCATAAAGAGGTAAGTTATTTAGAATATCAGGGGAAGCACAAAGGATTATTAGGATGGTTATTATCAACAGATCATAAAAGAATCGGAATTTTATATCTGATCTCTTTAATGATTTTCCTGACAGTTGGGATATCTTTTGGACTGTTGATCAGGCTGGAATTACTTTCGCCAGGGAAAACAATCATAGATCCTCAGACTTACAATGCCATTTTTACTTTACATGGCGTGATAATGATTTTCTTATTTGTTATTCCCGGATTACCAGCAGTATTTGGAAATTTCTTCCTGCCAATTTTAATTGGAGCAAAAGATGTTGCATTTCCTAAATGGAATCTGACATCTTGGTATCTTTATGTTATTGGAGGATTATTAGCAATAACAGCGATTCTTCTTCCAGGCGGCCCTGCAGATACAGGATGGACTTTTTACATTCCTTACAGCGTTAGAACAAGCACAAATGTTACATTGGCTTTATTTGCAGCATTCATTCTTGGATTTTCTTCGATATTGACAGGACTGAATTTTATCACAACTGTTCACAGATTAAGAGCTCCAGGAATGACTTGGTTTAAGATGCCACTTTCTATTTGGTCTTTTTACTCTACTGCGTGGATTCAGATTTTAGCTACACCAATAATAGGTATAACGCTTCTTCTTGTAGCATTCGAAAGATTCTTTAAAGTTGGATTATTTGATCCAGCACTTGGAGGAGATCCAATACTTTATCAACATTTATTCTGGATTTATTCTCATCCGGCTGTTTATATAATGATTCTTCCTGCAATGGGTGTTGTATCAGAGATTATTCCGGTTTTTGCCAGAAGAACTATATTCGGCTATAACTTTATAGCAATGTCCAGTGTAGCAATTGCTTTATTTGGTTCTCTGGTTTGGGCGCATCATATGTTCACTGCAGGAATGAGCAGTACAAGTCAGTTAATTTTTTCTCTGCTTACAATGATTGTCGCAATTCCAAGTGCAATTAAAGTTTTCAATTGGGTGGCAACTCTTTATAAAGGTTCGATTGATTTACAAGTGCCACTCTTATACGTTTTAGCATTTATATTCCAATTTACAATTGGTGGATTAACTGGTGTTATGCAAGGAGTTTTATCCATTGATATTCACGTTCACGATACTTCATTTATTGTTGCTCATTTTCATTATGTAATGTTTGGTGGAACTGGTTTTGGATTTTTTGCAGCTTTACATTACTGGTTTCCTAAAATGTTTGGAAGAATGTATAATAAAAAATTGGCTGAAAGAACTTTCTGGGGCGTGTTTGTAGGTTTCAATGTTCTTTACTTCCCAATGTTCATAATGGGTTGGTTAGGTATGCCAAGAAGATATTATGACTATTTACCTGAATATCAGATTTATCATATGATTTCAACATTTGGATCGTGGATTCTTGTACCATCTATATTTTTAATGTTTGGTTATTTAATTTATTATGCACTTAAAGGGGCTAAAGTTACAGAGAAGAACGTTTGGGGAGGAGAGACTCTTGAGTGGCAGATTGACACTCCACCGATTCACGAAAATTTCATTGAAATACCGACTGTTAGCGATAAACCCTATGAATATAAATCAAACGAATTAGTAACTCAATTTTCGGAGGCAAAGTGAGTTCATCAGAACACACAGTTACTCACGTTCATAGAGATGATGTAGCATCCAGAATGGGAATGTGGTTATTCCTTTTCACCGAATTACTTTTATTCGGAGGGATGTTTATTCTCTATTCTGTTTACAGGTATAACAATCCTGATGCTTTTCATTTAGCAGCAAAAGAATTAAACACAATTATTGGAACTTTCAATACTGCAATTCTTTTGACAAGCTCGTTAACAATGGCTTTGTCCATTACTGCCATTCAGAGAAACAATAAATCATTATCTATATTTTTTCAGTTAATTACTGTTGTTTTAGCACTTGGTTTTATGGTAAACAAATACTTTGAATGGGGTGCTAAATTCAGTCATGGAATTTATCCCGGATCGGATGAACTTTTATCAAAACCAGCAGGTGAAATTTTATTCTTTGGGTTGTATTATGTTATGACTGGTTTACACGGTCTTCACGTTTTAATTGGAATAGGGTTAATTCTCCTTATGACTTATTACACAGTAAAGGATGTTATTACTCACGACAATTATATGAAATTAGAATCTGCCGGATTATACTGGCATCTTGTTGATATTATTTGGATATTCCTTTTCCCATTATTTTATTTGATAACATAGAGGTTAGAACATGAGTGATATTTCACATAATCATCATAAAACGCACGGATATGGAGTTTACTTTTTAGTTTGGTTTGCTTTAATGACATTAACCGGAATTACAGTTGCTGTTGCTGGAATTAACTTTGGAGGTTTAACAATTGCAACGGCGCTCATCATTGCATCAGTAAAAACTTATCTTGTTTTGACTATTTTCATGCATCTGAGAAGTGAAACAGTTGTATTCAAAGTTTTTATTGCCGTAGCTATGTTCTTCCTGATAATCTCATTTATTCTTCTATTCACCGACTATTCTTTCATAGTAAGGAATTAAGATATGTTTGATGGAGTATCAAATTTTTCACAAAGCACAGATTTTACTTTTTTATTTACTTTGATTGTATCAGCATTCTTTCTGCTACTTGTTACTTTTCTTATGATTTATTTTGTTTTTAAGTACAACAAGAAAAGAAATCCCGTTGCAAAAAATATTCACCATAACACAGCACTTGAAATTACCTGGACAGCAATTCCGCTTATATTAGTTCTGATAATGTTTTGGTTAGGTTGGCGAGATTATCTAAAGCAAGAAGCTGTTCCTGATAATGCTTACACAATTGATGTTACTGCTCAGATGTGGCTTTGGAAATTTAAGTATCCCAATGGAAAGGAGACAGATACTTTATATGTACCAGTTAATACAGATGTAGCATTGAACTTAAAATCCATTGATGTCAATCACGCTTTTTATGTTCCAAAGTTTAGGTTAAAAAAAGATGTATATCCGAATCAAAACAGGAAAATGTGGTTCAACTCGAGTGAGTTAGGTTCCTTTGATATTGCCTGCGCTGAATACTGCGGATTGAATCATTCCTATATGTACAACAAAGTTGTTGTTATGCCTAAAGATGAGTTTTTCGCTTGGGTTAACTCTGAAGACAAGTACCCTACATTAAAACAATTAGCAGAACAAAATTTAGAGAATTCTAGAAATTGAAAGAACGAATAAAAATATTTTTTGAACTGACAAAATTCAGAATCACATTTTTTGTGATGATAACTACCGGCTTTGGTTATTTATCTGCAGCAAGTTACTATGATTACAAACTAGTTCTTGTTTTATTAGGGACATTACTACTTGCCTGCGGAAGTGCTGTTTTTAATAATTATCAGGAAAGAAAAATTGATTTAATGATGGAAAGGACTAAATTCAGGCCAATTCCATCTGGTAGAATTTCACCGAATAATGCTCTCTTAATTGGAATTATATTGGCGTTGGTGGGTAGTATCACATTATTATTCGTTAACATTATCGTATTTGCTCTTGGTTTATTAAACTTAGTCTGGTACAATTTGATATACACCCCATTAAAAAGAAAATCATCACTTGCCATAATACCGGGTTCTTTTGTTGGTGCAATTCCACCAATAATAGGTTGGGTTGCTGCAGGTGGTTATATATTCGATTTCAGGATACTTGTTATTGCATTTTTCTTTTTTATATGGCAGATACCACATTTCTGGATATTAATGCTCAAGCTTGATAATGATTATAAATCGGCTCATCTTCCGACAGTAACTAGTATTTTTACAAAAACTCAATTAGCAAGAATTACTTTTTCATGGACAGTTGCAACAGGGGTTAGCAGTATTCTAATTCCAATAACATTAAAGATTACAAATTCTGTTACTCTGTTCGTAATAATATTGATGACAGTAACGATAATAATCAGTTCACTTAAACTCTTAAGATTTTCAGAAAATAGTTTTCCTACTGTCTCTACATTCAGAAGTATAAATATTTTTGTTTTATCAGTAATAATAGTTTTATCATTGAATAAATTGATACTTTAAATAAGGAAATAATAAATATGGAATTTCTTGATAAATTAGTTTTACCACAGTCATCAGAACATTTAGAATTGTTGCATTACATCTCAATATTGTTAATGTCTATTCTTATTCCTTATCTTAGTTTGATTTTTGGTGGGACCATTTTATCACTGAATTACTTTAGGAAATCTTATGCAAAAAACAACGCTACATATCTCAAGTTAGCAAAAGATGTATTACAAATTGTCAGCGTAAATAATTTCACAGCACTTGCATTAGGAATTTTGCCGCTTTTTTCTTTAATACTAGTTTACTCTCAGATTTTCCACAAAACTGCGACACATCATACTACTGATTTATTTTTAGCATTTTTATTCGTAACAGTTGGTCTTTTGTTCATTTACACTTTTCGATTAACATTTTCATTAGACTTAATATTAAAAAATTTGGAAGAAGGTAAAGTTCCTGAAATATCAAAACAGGATTTTGCAAAAATTAAAATTAGCTCTGCCAAAATTCTTCCTCGCTATGGATATTTTGGTATAGTATTTCTCTTTGCAGGTATCTGGCTATTGACCGGAGTGCTTACATCAGCTGCTAATTTTAATTATTGGCAACCTACTTCATTTATCTCAATGCTCTTTTCAATTAAAACGATTGTTTATCTCTTGCTTTTTATTTCATTCTCTTTTGGTTTGACAGGTTCATTTATTTTGTTTTATGTCTTTTTCTGGAATAAAGAGAATTACCAATTTGAAGAAAGTTATCGTGAATTCTTTATCAAAATTAACTCCAAATTAGTTTACTCCTCTTCACTTTTTATTCCTTTATTATCTCTTATCTACATTTATTTAATTCCCAAAGTTTATTTGAGTGCAAATATTTTTGCGTTTTCGTTCTTTGTACTCGCACTTGTTTTAATTGCTTTATCTTTAAATCATTACGTTCTAAACAAATCAAAAATCGGTTACAACTCTCTCGTATTTTTCTTTTTACTTCTTGCTGTTTTTTCAATGATTGTTCAAAAAGAAATTTTGATTAAGAATGCTACAGAATCCAACGCATTAGTGCTCAGTGCAGAATATGAGAAAATACTTGCAGAATTAAAAGGTACTGGAGCTGAAGTTACTATCAATGCTGCTGAAATTTATCAAGTTAAATGTGCTGCCTGTCATCAATTCGATAAGAAGTTGGTAGGTCCCGCTCACTTAGAAGTACTACCGAAGTATGAAGGTAAATTGAATCAATTAGTTTCTTTTATTCGTAATCCAGTCAAGGTTGATCCCGCGTATCCTCCGATGCCAAACCCTGGTTTAAAGCCTAATGAAGCTGAAGCAGTTGCTCAATACCTTATAGATGAATATCAGAAACTAAAAAAATAATTTACGTTTTTGTTTGATATTGATTTAAGGTAAATAATAATTTATCTTTCATAAGAATTTTATAAATCAAATCAGAGGTAAACAAATGAAGCATCTTATCGCCTTTCTATTCGTTACTATCATTTTAGTAACAAATTCATTTTCTCAAATTACATATCAGGGTCCTGCAGTTGGGAATGTAGCATCAGGAGTTGTTCTATCAACAAATAACTTCCCTGAAGCACCAATAAATATCGAACCCCAAACTATTCGTGATCGAATTACAGAGTCACCACATAAAGAGCCTTTCATAACGTCTATATCTGGTCCGGTTACTCCATCTATTTATGTTGAAGACCCATTAGTTAAAGGAATGAGTTCAAATGGTATTGGTGACAATACTTTGTTATTAAAAAAATTTCCTGGTATTCCACAAACCAATTCAATCCCACCTGATCCAATAATAGCAGTTGGTCCTAATCACGTTGTTGCTTGTGTGAACTCAAGGTTTTCTATTTGGGATAAAAATGGTGTGTTACTGAAATCAATAGATGCTGACCAATGGTGTTCATACGTTCTTGCAAATCCGGGTGCATTCGATCCTCAGATCATATATGATCATTTTGAAGGAAGATGGTTTATGCTTTGGGATAATGTAAATACAACCGCACAAACTGCATTTTTTATAATATTTATTTCAGATGATAATGATCCTTTAGGAACATGGTATGGATATAAACTTGATGCAAGGACAAATGGTAATACAGTTACTTCTACTTGGGGTGATTATCCACAAATCGGTTTCGATGATAAAGCGATTTATATAAATTCCAGACAATTTTATTTTACTGGCGGAAAGCTCTATGATAAAATAAGAATTTTGATTAAGTCAGAATTATATGCAGCTAATGGCGGTCCTTTAAGTTGGAAAGATTTATGGGGCATAACCATTCCAGGTACAAGTACATTTGCTGATGTTGTTCATCCATCCATTCAATATGGAATCTCAAATGAACATTACTTTATTTGGGCAGCTCGTTCAGGAGGTAATTTTTATGGATATTATGTTCTTACTAATGTGCTGACAAATCCAACATTAACAGGCAGACAAATTGCAACCGCTTTTTATGGACAAACACCAAATGCAAATCAACTCGGGGGTGGTTCACTTTTAATTGAAACAAACGGTAGTCACGTAAAAACCGCACCAATTTACAGGAACGGTTTCCTTTATTTTACTCATTCAATTAGAAACACAAATTTCCCAAGTTACGCAAGTATTCGTTATGTTAAATTGAATGTTACAAACAATACAATTGTGGAAAATTATGAACTCGGTGCAGATAGATTTTGGTATTTTTATCCAACTATTGCTGTTGATCCAGAAGGCAATATCGGAATAACAGCTTCGAGATCAGGATTGGATGAGTATATCGGGTCATTTTATATTTCTAGAAAAGCTAATGATCCACCGGGATTAAGTGGAGCCAGACTAATTTCACCGGGATTAGGTAATTACGTTAAAGATTTTGGCTCAGGAAGAAACAGATGGGGAGATTATCTGGGTATTTATGTTGATCCTTCTGATGAATATAATTTCTGGTTATTCCCTCAACACGCAGCAGCTACAAACACTTGGGGCACAACTGTTGCTCAAATAAGAGTTAGACCATTTTTTGGAGTTTATCCCTTCACAGATTCAACAAGTATAAATTTTGGGAATGTTGAAGTTGGATTTTCCAGTGATACAGTTAGTCTGATTTTGAGTAATTACGGTGATGCTGCATTGATTATAACAAATATTCCGGATTCAGTTTCAGACTTTAAGAGAGTTTCCTCTCATACTTTCCCGATCAATCTTAACTCATTTGATTCTTTAATAGTCAAGTTTTTATACAGACCAAAATCAGCAGGGCCAGTAAGTGTTACTTATCCTGTTACAAATAATTCTACAATCTTTTCCGGGTTTACTTTTAATGGTAAAGGTTATGTGATAAATGCTGCACAACAAGGCAAAATGTATTCGGTTTCAGGAAGCAGTAATAATGGAAATCTTTCAACACTAAATCTCGCCACCGGAGCAGGAACTAATATTGGTCAAACGACTTATAATGATATTATTGATTTGGCAATTCACCCAACGACTAATGTTATTTATGGTTTAAGAGCAACAACTACAAGTTCTACATTATTAAGAATCAATGCCTTAGGCGGAGATGCATATCAATACATTCCATTACCGGTTCCTGACATTTATTCAATAGAATTTGATAGGAATGGAATCTTTTATGGTGTAAAGCGCTCAGGTGAAATTTACAGATTCAATTTACCATCGGGAGATAGTATTTATATTTCAAAATTACCAACAACTTTGGTTTCCGTAGCATTCGATCCTTTTACCAATGAATTATATGGAACTGTAAGAAATATTGTTGGTGCTGTGCGTGATAGAATTATAAAAATTAATCTGCAGACTGGCGACACTACTCACGTTGGAAGAACAGGATATGGAGTTAATACTGTTGGCATCGCTTTTAATGACGATGGAACACTTTACGGAATAAAAGGCTCTGCTACTCAGGTTTCAGATTTGTTTACAATAGATAAAATGACTGGCGTTGGAACTTTAGTTGGTGCAGTTGGACTGCAGGGATTAGCAGGAATAGGGTTTGCTAAAACTCTTGTAGGAAATCAAGACTTAAGTTCAGCAGTACCAAATAATTTTGCTTTATTTCAGAATTATCCTAATCCTTTTAATCCTTCAACAAGAATTGAGTTCGCATTACCAATTCGTTCAAACGTTAAACTTCAGATTTTTAACATTGTTGGAGAATTGATTTATGAATTTTCGAATAAAGAATTGAATGCCGGAAAGCACGCATTTATTTGGAACGGAACAAACTCTAAAGGAAATTTTGCAGGTAGTGGAATTTATTTTTATAAACTAATTGCAAATGGTGAAGATAATTCTACTTTCCAACAAGTCAGGAAAATGATGCTGATCAAGTAGATTACGATTAAAAATAAGATAAGTAAAAAATACTTCATCAAAGTTTTATGGAATTATAGGTGTTATTAATATAACTGTAGAACCCGGTCTTATAAATTGACTATAAAAAAACAATGAGATTAAGATTAAGAGTAATATTGCTAATAGTTGAATTGTTAATTTTTAATTATTCATTGAAAATAG
>CAKZLD010000189.1 GCA_937125135.1 uncultured Ignavibacterium sp. | reverse complement strand
TCTGTCCATACGATCTCGAATGTATAAAAATGATAGACCTTGAAAAAATTATAAGCGAGACTGTGAAGTTTTCAGAAAATAATCCTAGATTAAAAAAGATTGACTGAATATCATTCCAATCCTTAATCTAATTCATTGCGAATTTTCATATCTTTACGCAATATTTTTCAAAATTTAGTGAGAACAATATGAGTATTATAGTTAATAAAAAAACCAGACTTGTAGTTCAGGGAATTACAGGAGGTGAAGGCTCATTTCACACTGGTCAAATGGTGGAATATGGGACAAAAGTTGTTGCTGGAGTAACGCCCGGTAAAGGTGGAAACAAATTTGAAAACATTCCGATTTACAACACAGTTGAAGAAGCCGTAAAAGAACAAAAAGCAAACACTTCAGTAATTTTCGTTCCACCCGCATTTGCAGCAGACGCAATTCTCGAAGCCGCAAATGCTGGGATAAAAGTTATCATCTGTATAACTGAAGGAATTCCCACTAATGATATGCTGAAAGTTTATAACACTATTAAAAACATGGATGTTATTTTAATCGGTCCGAATTGCCCTGGAGTTATTTCACCCGGAGAAGCAAAAGTAGGAATTATGCCGGGCTTCATTCATAAAAAAGGTAAAATTGGAGTTGTTTCAAGAAGTGGAACTTTAACTTACGAAGCTGTTAAACAATTAACTGATGTCGGATTAGGTCAATCAACGTGTGTTGGAATTGGTGGCGATCCAATTATCGGTTCAAAATTTACAGACATAATAAAATTATTCAATGAAGATCCGGATACTGAAGGCATAATAATGATTGGTGAAATTGGTGGAAGTGCTGAAGAAGAAGCTGCGGAGTATATTAAGAAAAATGTTAAGAAGCCCGTTGTTGGATTTATTGCCGGTCGCACTGCACCTCCGGGCAGAAGAATGGGACACGCTGGAGCAATCATCTCTGGCGGAAAAGGAACTGCTTCTGAAAAAATGGCTGCGATGAAAAAAGCAGGTATTTATGTCGTTGAAAGTCCGGCAGAAATTGGTTCAACAATGTTGAAAGCATTAAATCAATTGAAATCAAGATCTGATTTGAAAGTTGTTAGAACAGAAGTGAAAGAGAAAAAATCTGAAAAGAATAAAAAGTCTGATAAGAAAGCTGAAAAAAAATCTCATAAAAAAGATAAATCAAAGAAAAAATCACATAAGAAAAAAAATAGGAGATAAAATTGGGTAGAAAAACTTTGGCTATTATTAAGCCTGATGCAGTTAATGATGGATATATTGGTGAAATCATTTCAATGATTACTAAAGCCGGATTCAAAATTAAAGCAATGAAAATGACTTATCTGACAAAAGCTCAGGCACAGAAATTTTACGAAGTTCATAAAGAAAGACCATTTTATGGAGAACTTGTTGATTATATGACTTCAGGTCCTTGTGTACCAATCGCTTTGGAAAAAGATAATGCTGTGGCAGATTATAGAAAACTAATCGGTGCTACAGACCCAGCTGAAGCTGAAGAAGGAACCGTTAGAAAACTTTATGCACGTAATAAGCAATTCAATGCAGTTCACGGCTCTGACTCAGATGAAAATGCCGAAAAAGAAGTTGCTTTCTTTTTCTCAGAACAAGAAATTTTAGAAAATTATTTTGATTAATCTATTCGAGGATATTATGAAAAAACTTTTTAGTGTTTTATTTGTATTTGTTGTTCTCGTTTTTGTTGCTTGTGGTGAAAAAAACAAGGAAGATGTCCCAAAAGTTGATGCTGAATTATACAATTATGATTCAACAGAATTTAAGACAGAACCAATAACTGATAATTCCACATTTGAACTTGGTTATCGTTTTGAAAAAGGTGAGAAAATTTTGTACCGTCTTGTAAGTATTTCCGAGACAGCTCAAAAAGTTGTAGCTGATACTACAATAACTAATAATGTAAAACAAGAGATTATCTATCTTATTGAATTTGAACCAAAAGCAACCGAAACTGACGGAACAGTAGAAGCTGAAGTGAAAATTGTTGGATTAAAACTGAATGCGAATGTGAATGGCGAGATAATGACTTATGACGCTGTTAATGACAAGGATTCATTACAAATTCAACGTTATGCTGAATTTGCTTCAATGTGGAATAATCCTTTCTCCATAAGGTTTACTAAGTACGGTGAGATTTCAGAAATTTTCAGAGTAGATAAAATTTCTAACAAATTTTTAAAACTCAGAAATGCTGATAGTGTTGATGTTCAAACGAAAACTATGGTAAAAGATGATATGGTTAATAGTGTGCTTAAACCTTTGATGGGTCAACTCATAAGAAAAGTAACCAACAAAGTTTTAGCTGTTGATTCTTCTTGGACTGCTCCCCAACCTCCTGTCCCAATGATGGTATTCCAGATTAACTACACTAATAAATATAAAGTTATTGGAATGGAAAAATTAAATGATAATAAACTCGTTGTTCTTGATGCTGGAATGGATTATTTTGTAGAAGGGCAGACAAAAATTAGTGAAAGAGGTGTTAATTATAATTTCAGTAAACCTGTTTCAAAAGGTGAAGGGAAAATTTATTTTGATATCTCTAATGGTCGTATTCAGAAATCAAAAACTACTTCTTCTACTTCATTTTCTTTCACAATGGAAGCTGATACTCCTCAAGGCAGACAAAAAGGTAAAAGAGAAGAATTTGTTTCCAATACTAATATTCTTGAGTTAATTAAATAATCATTTGAAAGAATAACTTGTCAGTCTGTGAATGACTGACAAGTTATTAATTGTAAATTTAATTTTACTTCAATTCAAAATTCTCTTTATGAATTTTTTCAATCTGATTTAGAATCTCATCAATCCTTTCTATTTTCTTTTTTATCTCCTCATCTTCTGGTTTAATCTTTAACGCTTTCTGATATTCTTTTTTTGCTTCATCATATTTTCTTGAACTTAAATGACCTTCGGCATTCTTAACTGCTGTTTTATAAGATTCCTCCAGCTCTGTTGGGAGCTTTTTCATTTTATATTTGTTACCACTTTCTTCGACAATGTATTTCTTAAATTCTTTTGTGTAACCAATATTGACAGGATTGCCGTACTCATTTTTCTTAATTCCATCGAGGAACTTCACTACTAAATCTTCACCAAGTTTTTTCCAACGGTTGAAAGTTAACGCTGCCATTTCATTTGAATAGTTAGTTAAATAATCAATTGCCTTCCCAGGAGATTCCTTGTATAGAACTTGTGCAGCATCTTCGACAATTTTCTGTCTTGAATGAAACTTCCCTTCTAATTCGGATTGAACTTTCAAAATATCATCTTTAACAATTGAGAACTTCGGATAGGCATAATTCGAAACGAAGTTGAAAACCCAGAATGCTGCGTCGCTGTGATATTTATTTAACGCCCCTAAACCTTGCGAAAAATTATACGGTATTTTATTTATTGAGCCATACATCGGAACCCAAACTGTGAAATAAGTGTCATCAACTCCAAACCAAAGAACTCCACCGATTTCCCTCGGCAGATATGATCGTGCTTGAGAAACAAATGAAAATCCTGTCTGTGGAGTTGAAATTGGTCTTTCATTGAAGTATTGCGTTCCTTCATATTCCCAAACAAGTGGTCTCCATCTTACGGGAGTGTTATACCAACCGGAGGCTATTCCTTTTGTAATGTCTAATTCAGTTCCTTCATAGTGATCTCTCATAAGTTTTTTCACATCAGAAAGAGAAAGCTTTTGATCTGGTTTGATGTATAAAGGCATTCTTTCCAGAGTCTCTCCTCTGATATATGAAATATATCTTTCCATATCTTTATTAACTCTTCTGAATAAAGACCAAACACGAGCTTCACAAAATCTTATAGCACCAAAATCTAAAGGAGCATAAACATCAGAGAAGCTGAAGTCTTCATCTTTACCGTTAAAATAACCCATTTCACGAGCAAAGCTGACAACATCTTTTGAGTAAAGATAATTTTCAGGATCATTAAAATTTATTTTCGTAATTCTTGCGTGATTAGCGTGAGCAGAAACGTAACCATCAGGAATTCTTACAGCTACCCACACCGCTCCGTTTCTACCTTCTCCTTTTCCTATCATTTCTAATATCCAAGCTTCATTTGCATCGGCAATTGAAAATGATTCTCCAGAACTGTAATATCCATATTCTTCAACTAACTCTGTCATTATTTTAATAGCTTCCCGAGCTGTTTTCGAACGTTGCAATGCGATGTACATTAAACTTCCATAATCAATTATTCCTTTTGGATTTACTAATTCTTCCCTACCCCCGAAAGTAGTTTCACCAATTACAACCTGATATTCATTCATATTCCCAACAACATTATAAGTTTCGAGTGCTTGCTTTATTCTGCCGAGATATTTTCCTGTGTCCCAATCGTAGATATCCAACCAAGTTCCTTCAGGATATTTTGCAGCCGGGAAATAATAAAGCTCACCATAAAGAGTGAATGAATCTGCAGTATAACAGATGTGAACAGAACCATCTTTTGATGCACCTTTTGTTACAATAAAATTAGTGCAAGGTAGAACAGTTTGATATGCTATCAAAAGAAAAAATATTGAAATGAATTTAGATAGTTTTATCATCTTTGTTTTCCTTTCTTATAGATTGCCAAATTCTATATTCAATATAATAATAACTTAACTTTTTAACATTGGAAAATGGAATTTTTAGCTTCGTTTATTCGTTAATCCGATTAAATGTCCATTCATCAAAATTTTAACTTGCTTAATCGAAGGTTGTCTATAAATTGAAAACGAAATTTAAACCCTTAATAAAACAGGAGTAAAAATGAAATTCTTAAAACTTGTTTCAATATTTTTTATAGGAATTTATATGAACCTTTTAGCGCAGTTACCACCATTAATTGACAGAGAAATATTTTTTGGTGATCCCGAAATTTCAGAAGCTCAGATTTCTCCAAATGGTAAATTCATTTCATTCATCAAGCCTTTTAATAATGTTCGGAATATTTGGGTGAAAACTTTTGATGAACCATTTGAAAACGCTCGTCCTTTAACGGCAGATACTAAGCGTCCAATAATGGGCTATTTTTGGTCAGTAGATAGTAAATACATACTTTTCGCTCAGGATAATGGAGGCGATGAGAATTACCGTGTTTATGCTGTTGATCCAACCGCCAAAGGTGACCCAGTTCCACCTGCTAAAGATCTTACTCCTTATGAAAATGTGCGAGCTATGATTTTAGATGTTCCTAAAAAAAATCCGAATATAATAATTGTTGGATTGAATGATAGAAATCCTCAGCTTCACGATGTTTATAAACTTAATATCTCTGATGGAAAAAGAGAACTTCTATGGCAGAATGATCAAAATATAATCGGCTGGCAATTTGACCTTGATGGAAATCTAAGACTTGCAATCAAAATGTTGCCCGATGGTGGAAATGAAATCTTAAAGATAAAAGACAAAGAATTGGTTTCATTATACTCTGTGAATAGCGAAGAAGAAGCATATCCTGTAAGATTCACACCTGATGGAAATAAATTTTATATGGTTACAAACAAGGGAGCTGACATTGATAAAACTCAACTTGTTCTTTATGATTTAACTACTGATAAAATTGAATTCATTGAAAAAGATCCACTTGATGAAGTTGACTTCGGCGAAACTTATTTCTCGGAACTTACTAATGAATTGATATTTACATCTTATGTTGGGGACAAAACAAGAATTTACTTCAGAGATGAAAATTTTAAGAAAGACTATGAAAAACTAAAAGCTAAATTTCCAGAAAGTGAAATAGGTATTCGCTCAAGCACAGAAGATGAAAAGATATTTTTGATTACTGTTTCAAGCGATACAGATCAGGGTTCGGTTTATGTATTTAATCGTGAAACTGGTGATGTAAAATTTCTTTATAAATCAAATCCAAAACTTCCATCAGAACATTTAGCTCCGATGATTCCAATAAGATATAAAGCTCGTGATGGAATGATTATTCCAGGATATCTTACTTTACCAAAAGGTATCGAACCAAAAAATTTACCAACTGTTTTGCTGGTACATGGCGGACCTTGGGCGAGAGATTTTTGGGGATATAATTCATTAGCTCAGTTTTTAGCAAATCGTGGCTATGCTGTTCTTCAACCTAATTTCAGAGGTTCAACAGGATTTGGGAAGAAATTTCTTAATGCTGGTAACAAGCAATGGGGACGAGGTTATATGCAACACGATTTAACTGATGCAGTTAAATGGTTAATCGAACAAGGTTACTCCGATGCAAAAAGAATTGCAATTGCAGGCGGTTCCTATGGTGGTTATGCTACTTTAGCCGGATTAACATTTACACCTGATTTATATGCAGCTGGATTTTCAATTGTTGGCCCTTCAAGTATAATAACATTATTGAATTCAATTCCTCCGTATTGGGCTCCACTGAAAAAAATGTTTGATATCAGAGTCGGAGATATGAATAATCCTGAAGAATACGAAATGCTTAAAGAACAATCACCACTTTATTATGCTAAGGAAATTAAAAAACCATTATTCGTTGTTCAGGGAGCAAACGATCCACGAGTTAAGAAAACAGAATCAGATCAGATTGTTGTTGCACTAAGAGATTTAGGCAGAGATATACAATATATGGTCGCTGAGGATGAAGGACACGGTTTCGCAGGATTAGAGAATAGAATCTCAATGATTTTTGCAATGGAAGAGTTTTTTGCAAAACATCTAAAAGGTCGTTATCAGAAAGAAGTAAGAACAGAAATTCAGGAGAGATTTAATAAATTGATGGTTGATATTAAGTCAGTTACTTTACCACAAAAAGAAGAGATCTCTGCTGAATTGATCAAAGAATTTGATGGCAGTAAAATTCCTTTAGGAAACTCCAAATATGCAATCAAGATAGAATTTGGTGGACAGAAAATGGAAATGGAATTGAACAGAAATATTTCTGAAATTGAAATGAATGGTAAAAAAGTCTATCTGATTTTAGAAGAATCAAAAGGAATGATGGGCGGAATAGATTCTCTTACTGTTGATAGAAAAACTTTACTGCCAGTAAATCGTTCTATAAAACAAGGTATGGCTGATATAAAAATTTCTTTTTCAGATAATAAAATTGAAGGATTGATTTCCGCTGGACCTCAGCAAATTCCAATAAACGCAAAAACTGATACACCTGTTTTAACTGATGGAACAGGTACTGAACTTGCCGTAGCTTCTCTTGAATTAAAAGAAAATATGAACTTCAAAATTCAGCAATTTGATTTACAAGCTGGAAAGTCTAAAGATATAAATGTAAAAGTATTAGGAACTGAAAAAGTCGAATTAAATGGAAAGACATTCGATACTTTCAAGGTTGAATTAAAACCAGAGGAAGATGGTCAGGGAAGTTCAGCAATTTGGATTGATAAAAAATCGAAAAAAGTAATAAAATCAGAAATGAGTCTGCCAGCAATGATGGGTGGTGGAAAAGTATATTATGAAATAATTGAGTAATAAATTCTTTAAACAATAAAATGCAATAAAATTAAAAGCCCATAATTAAAATGTGGGCTCTCTTTAAATCCGCTTATAAAAAATTTCTCTGTTATTTAATCAATTGCAATTTGCGTGTCTTAGTATATTCACCAATAGTTAGTTGATAGAAGTAAACACCCGCAGGTAAATCGGAAGCATCGAAGTCTATTTCGTATCTTCCGGAGTTTCTATATTCATTTACTAAAATCGCCACTTCTTTTCCGATTACATTAAATATTTTTAATGAATGAAATCCATTTTTAGGGCTTTGATAAGAAATTTTTGTACTAGGATTAAATGGATTCGGGTAATTTTGAAAAAGTTCAAATTCAGAAATAGGGCTCAAGTCATCATAAATAGAAGTGGCAGTTGAATCTAAAAGTTTCCATTTTTCTGCTTGCTAGATTTCACTTGTATTCAAAGTTGAACCAACCTTATAAATTAAAGCAACAATACTTGCATTTTTTTCAACGATATTGTTAGGTATGGTATATCTTATTTGTTTTGAAAGAATTTGACCTTGATCCCATTTATTATCGGTCAATATTTCTCCTGTTACTCCATTAACCATCGCTCTGACTACATGGTCATGAACGTAAACAGAAGCTCCGGGACAACTTGAATTTCCTGTTTGTGAATAAATTAAACTATCTTCTAACAAAATTACGCTTAGATTGAAAGTTCCATTTAAACCGATTAAGGAAGTAGCATTAACTGTCAAAATTAGCTCTCTAGAGGTTGGATTAATATTTCTTGAAGATGTTATTGAAACAGTCGGAGGAACATTTATTCTGTTTGCTACATTACCAAACCAAGCAGATCTGCTTTGAGGAGCAGATGTTCTATCAACAATTCCAGTTGGATAACCCGAAAATCCTAATGAGCTGATAATTGAGTTACCCGGAAAGAAACTGAAGGGATCAGAGCCATTTGCAGGACCGTGATAAGATAATACAATTGTATTAGGATAAGTTGGTTTTATTTGAGTTCTAATTATTGTATGTCCACAAGGACACCACTGACACCAAGTTCCAGTACAGTATTCCAAAACAGGATTTCTTACTTGTGTATAGTTAAAAGATTGAAAAACCAAGAAAACAAATAAGAAGCTAACCAGAATGGATAATTTTTTCATATGATTCTCTCCTCTAATTAAAGTTAATTCTCATTTGCAATTTAACTAAGTAAATAAAACAATCCCCAAAGAAAGATAATAATTTCGACGATGAAAATTTTAAAACAAAAAAGGCTGTCCTTTTAAGACAGCCTTTTATAGTTTGAAAGATTTTAACTAGTTAAAAATATATCTTACACCAAGCTGAATTCTATAAACATCAAAAATGTTAGCTGAAGGTTCAAAAGTTTTACTTATTAGTTGATCTCCAATATTTCTTAAACGATAAATTGGTTTACCATCATTAGCTACACCTCTGAAAATTAATGGTGATGTCGTAGTGAAAACATCGCCAACACCCCATCTCTTATTCAAGAGATTGGTAAAGTTCAGAATATCCAGTCTGAATTGAAGTGAATTTTTCTTTCCAAGTAATTCAGTATAGAATTCCTGAATAATACTGAAGTCAGCTCTCCAAACCATTGGCATAAAAACAGCTCCTCTTTCAGCGTATTTACCTCTGTTTTTGCTTAAGTATTCATCCTGCTCAATGAATTTATCCCAAGCATCTTTTTGCATATCAATTGTAAAAGTTTTTCCGCTAGCAGTAAACTCTTCAAAATACATTTCTGATTTATCTTTTGGAATATAAATTAGGTCGTTGCTAGTACCACCATCACCATTCATATCGCCTGAGAATACATAACTTGCATTTCCTTGAGTGTAACCTTCAAGGAATAAAGTGAAAGTAGTTGCTCCAAAATCGAAATAATCTAATTTATAAGAAACAGCACCTATTACTCTATGTCCAGGAGAAGCAAAGGAAAATCCAACACCAGGATTATTCGGATTACCTGAATGTTGATTGTTATTCCAAGAACCAAAAGCAATAGAACCCGGATCAATCGTATTTCTTGCAACACCATAATTATATGCAGCTTTAAAGAACCAATTATCAGAGAAAGGTTTTTCTAAAGCTGCTGTGATATTCCAATAGTAACCAACATTTTGATTCTTGAGAACTATAGCATTGTCAATCTTTTGATTGATTTTTCTTGCTGCTGTGGAAGTCCATCTTGGTCTTTGATCAGCACCATTGAATTTTGCATTAGGAGCAGTTTGGTTAGCATTTATATAATAAATACCATTAACATCTTTGCTGTACATAAATTCTACTGTTCCGATAAAACCGAATGGTAATTTCTGATCAATACCAATATTTGAACGCCAAATCTGAGGGAATTTGAAATCAGGATCTGTTAAGGCTAATTCATAAGTTGATGCAGGTTTACCGGTTACGTTTGTTGGTTTGTATCTATTAGGATTTGGATTGAAAGGTCTTCTTCTGGTATTGTCTAATCTTTCAAATCCGGTTAACATACCATTATTACCAATCTGGTTAGAGATCCAAACATAAGCAGGACGACCTGTAAAAATTCCTGTTCCACCTCTAATTTGTGTAGTCTTATCACCGAATAAATCTAAGTTAAATCCAATTCTTGGAGAGAAAAGAATATTTGCACCGGGCATTTTATCTGTTCTGTATTGAACCATTTGACCATTCTCATCCATAAATTTCATTGTATCAACCTCTGGGTTATGATACCCGGTATTTTCGAAGAAAGGAACATCTATTCTGAAACCACCAATTAAGTTTAAGTTATCAAGAACCTGCCATTGATCTTGAGCATAAATACCACCATACCAAACTTTTAATGGCTGAATAGGTTTGTCTTGTCCGGGAATATTTGACCATCTAACCTGAAATCTGTTGAGAGTTACAGTTGAAGTATCTCTGTTAGGATTTGATAAATAACCGTTGGCATCATTGTAAAAGTCAGCTAAAGAATTATATACATAAACGCTTTGAGAACCAGGGAAGAAAATATTCTCGGATTCATATCTTTCAAGGCTAATACCAAATGCCAAACTGTGATCTGCTAAATACAAACTCAAGTTATTCTGGAATTGAAGAGTTTTGTATCTCAATTCGTTATTCGGAGTAAATGGTTCAAAACCGAATGATGTATAAACCGATCCACCTGAAAGTACATCAACAAATGGGAAGAATTTTCCCTTTGATTCACGACTTTCATCATTAAATGTATAGCCAAGTATCATATTATTTGTCATATTATCCGAAAGGATGGAGTTCCACTCACCAATTATTGAGCGAATATTCTCCATTATCTTATAATTTGAATTCGCAAAGTTTAAAGCGGTTGTAACAGATCTTCTTGTTCCAAAACCTAATGAACTTGAGTTTGATAGTAAAACATCAGTGAAAGAATCAAGATGTGTATATCGTAAGCTGATTTTGTTCTTATTATCTAAGTTGTAATCTAATCTTAAAAGAAATCTTGTGGAAGGAGTTTCGAAATCATAACCCTGATAAGGACCTGTTTCGTAATCAAATTTTTCTTTCAGGTATTTACTAAGAGCATCTAAATCACTTTTCAACACTCTAGTAATATTACCACCAACTGGGGTTAAAGTATCCGGTCTTGCAAGATAGGTAGTTCCTGGCTGAACGATGTTATCATCTTCAAAATTTACAAAGAAAAATAATTTATTAGGAATAATTGGACCACCTAACCTCAAACCAATTTGATTGAATTTGAAGGTACCCGGTTTAAATTCAGCATCTTTTGCTTTCTTACCAACAAATGCTTCATTTCTTAAGTTATAATAAACAGAACCTGAATATTCGTTTGTACCTGATTTTGTTACAGTATTAACACCTGCACCAACGAAGTTTCCGTTTCTAACGTCGAAAGGTGAAATGTTTACCTGTATTTGTTCGATAGCATCAAGAGAAATTGGAGCAACACCTGTTCTATCTCCTGGTAAACCGGCAAGACCGAATGAATTATTGAAGTAAGAACCGTCAACAGTTATGTTGTTCATTCTGTTGTCCATACCAGCAAAGCTCGCATTTCTACCAGCCTGAGGAACAAGTTTTGTTAAATCTTCGATTCTCTTAGAAATTGATGGAAAAGTTTCGATTGTTTGTTTCGAAAGTGTGGTAGATGTACCAGTTCTGTCTGGTCTTATTATTCCATCTCTTTCAGCAGTAATTGTAATATCACCGAGCTGAACAGCTGATTCTGAAAGATTAACATCTAACCTGAAATTTTGTCCCAACTCGAGGAAAATATTTTCAATTATCTGATTATTATATCCCACAAAGGATACAGTCAATTTATATGGTCCACCAACGCGCATACCGTTAATGTTGTAACGGCCATCTGCTCTGCTTGATGTTCCATATTGTGTTCCTGATGGTTCGTGAACAGCAATAATGTTTGCTCCGGGCAGTGCTTCACCTTTAGTATCTGTTACAACTCCGCTCATACTTGAGCTTGTAACAACCTGAGCACTTGTCTCCGTTACAATCGAAGCTATCAGCATCAGGAAAAGCATAAAGGAAATTAGTTGAAGTTTTCTCATAAGATTACTCCTGTTTGTTTGTGAATGAGAACTTTTTAGTTTTATTGTTATTAGAGAATTGAACCATTAAAGTTAAAATTTTAGTGATCAAAGTTAAAATCTATGACCATAATCACAAAAATCTTTAGAGCGAATTAATAAAAACTTAATCTTAAATAATCGTAAAAGTCGTTTTTTGATGAAATTTTAAGGTTTTCAGATGAAAATATTATTGAGATTTTTTACCTTAAAAACGTCTAGAATCTTTTCCAAAAGTTAAAATACTTCCTCCTCCGCAGACAATCATTTATTTAATGTTAAATAACCTTTGTATAAAAAATGTTGTGCTATATTTTAGATTTATGATTTTATACCGTTATATACTAAGTAATCATTTTATACCTTTTCTTTTTTCAATCATCACATTGATTTGCATATTTCTTTTGCAATTTCTTATGCGATTTGCCGATAGACTTGTTGGGAAAGGATTGGATGCATGGATTATTATCAAACTAATTGCATATAATTTAAGTTGGATGTTTGTACTCGTTGTTCCAATGGCAACTCTCGTTTCAACTCTAATGGCGTTTGGAAATCTTAGTCAGAATAATGAAGTAACAATTATGAAATCAAGTGGAATTAGTCTTTATAGGATGATGATATCACCTATTATTGCTAGCATAATTGTTGCCTACCTTTTATTTTTATTCAATAACGAAGTATTACCAGATGCAAATCATCAGGCAAAAATTTTAATGAGCGATATTTCAAGAACCAAACCTACCCTTTCATTAGAGCCCGGATTTTTCTCTCAGGAAATACCGAGTTATGCAATACTTGCCAGAAAAATTGATCAGAAGACAAATGACTTATTTAATTTAACAATTTATGATTACAGCAATTTGAACAAAATAAATGTTGTTACTGCAAAACAGGGTAAAATATTTTTTTCATCAAATCAAACAAAACTTATAATGGATTTGCAGGACGGTGAGATTCACGAAAGTAATATTAATAATACTGGAGCATATAGACGACTAAGATTTGAAAGACATAAAATTGCAATGAATGCAGACCAATTCACTTTTCAGCAATCTGGTGCAGCTTCAAGAGGAGAAAGAGAACTTAGTATTGAAGCAATGAATTATATTATTGACAGTTTAAAGCATACAAATGATTATTATAGGAAAAGTTTTTATGAGGAAGTAAATTCTTATATGTTATTGGCAAAGGAAATTCCTTTTCAAATAAGATTGATGAGCATAAAAATTCCCCAAAATCAAAAATCTATAATTTTAGAACGACTAAATACATCTAGGTTAGGAATTGTCTCGTCTCAGAGAAGAATTGAATTTCTCGAAAAAGAAATTGCAAGCTATAATGTTGAAATTCAGAAGAAATATTCTTTACCAGTTGCTTGTATTATATTTATTCTATTAGGAGCACCACTTGGTATAATGGTTCGAAAAGGTGGATTCGGTGTTGCAGCTGGAATCAGTTTATTCTTCTTTCTTATTTATTGGGCTTTCCTAATTGGCGGAGAGAAATTATCCGACAGAGGAATAATTTCTCCTTTCTGGGGAATGTGGGCTGGAAATGTATTTTTCGGAATTGTAGGAATTTTCCTAATAATAAGAACTAATCTTGAAGTAAAAAATATCTCGTTTGAATTATTCAAAAAATTTATTCCTAAATCATTCTCTTATAAAAGCGAAACTGATGAAACTTAAAATTCTTGATAGATACTTAATCAAACAATTTCTTCAAACTACAGCTTTTGGATTGTTAGCATTTATTATAATTTTTATTGTGATTGACGCAATGGAAAACCTTGATGATTTTATTGATCAGAGTGTACCTGTTTTGAGAATTTTGCATTACTATTTAGTATTCTCTCCAGAAATAGTTCGTTTGATGACACCTGTTGCAGTTTTGTTTGCAGCTTTATTCACTGTTGGAAAGGCAGCAAATCTTAGTGAAATGACTGCGATTAAAGCAAGTGGGGTAAGTTTGTTCAGGTTTATGCTGCCGTTTTTAATAACATCAATTTTTCTAACAATATTTTCAATTTATTTTGGTGGGTACATTGTCCCGCTGGCAAATAAGAATAAAGTCTTGATTGAACAAGTTTATCTAAAGAAAAGCATTTACTATGCTCAGAGTAATATTTTCTTTCAAGATAGTAAAACCCGAATTGTAAGTATTGCTTTTTTTGATTCAGATAATAACCGCGCTAATCAGGTGAGCATTCAAGAGTTTTCGGATACTGATAATACAT
>CAKZLD010000188.1 GCA_937125135.1 uncultured Ignavibacterium sp. | reverse complement strand
TTCTTTCAACACTACTTTTTTACCGTTTTCAAATTCAATTATTCCCTCACCTTTCAAAACGATTACAAATTCATTTTCTTTCTGATCATACCAAAAATCTTTAGGACTTGAATGATTATCAGATATGATTCTTTCAATCCGAACGTTATTCGATTTAACTAATGTTTCAATTATTTCTTTTTCTATTTGATGAGGAATTTCAGTGAAAAAATTTTTTACGGACATTTGCATTCATCCCAAATTTAGAAAGCCAATTTCATTTTCAGTAATGAATAGATAAGTGACTCGCTCGCTTTATCTTTTAATCTCGTAGCTAACTCAGATTTTATTATAAATTCTAGAATAATTTGTGTAAAAGGTTCATAGATAAAACCGAATGAATAATTGCTATAATTCCATCTTTCGCCATCAAGAAATAAAGCAGTTTTTTCAGGCATAAAATCGGGATGACTTAGAAAAACATCTCCGCCAATATTTCTGATTAAATTTCCATTAGTGTCATATTCATTTTTTCCTTTCCGCACAAAAGAATATTCACCAAAGAGTCTAAGGCGCTCATCAACATTGTATGTTATTCTTGTCAAAATCTCATCAGCATTCGGACCTATCCTATGCCCAAGATTTTGTCCAAAAGAAGTGTAGGTATTTTTTGGATCGGCGTGTGTGTAAACATAAGGTCTGATTCGAGTGTACTCGCATATTAAACTAAGATCTTCAATTCCAAATGGTTGATACCAAAATGTTCCAATTTGATAAGCAGTTTTATTTGTATATCTTTTCAAATCCTGAAGATTACTCAAAATATTTTCATCAAGGAAAAATGTTCCTTGAATTTCAAAATTCTTTATTGCATTTGTTTTGAAGTCAAGAAATACATTTCCATTATCTCTATCCTGAATGTCCATTTCAATGAATTTATAAAATGATATTGGAGATAAATAACCCAATTCGATTCCTCTGCCTGAGTAAATCATTGACTCACCAATTCCAAATTCAAATTTTTCAAATGCGATTTTCACTTTGTTGATTGCAATATATTTTGTGAAACGGTCTTCCCTTTTTGGTAAAAACTCACCGACAGTTGAAGCGTGAATTGAAGTAATATGAAATGGTGAATAATCAAAATTAAAATTAATGAAATCCAATGTGGGATTATTTCCGCTAATTATAAGTTTATTACCATACCCGTAACCAAAAGTAATATCTTCTCTACCAATCTGAATTGAGAGATTAATTTTTGGATGCGGTTTCACTTTCAATCTCAAATAGCCGTAATTAAATCCATAGTTCCCGATATTTTCCAGATTTTCAACCCACTTGAAATTACTAAGCAAACGTGGTTCTATTTTTTCAGAAATAAACGAATTACCACTGACACCGCCTTTTATAACTGTAAGATTGTAACCCAAATTTGAAAAGACAGTTCCTCTAAGTCTAAAGCCTATGTCATATAAATTTGAATTTGTAGTTGGCGAAGGTTTTAATCTTTGTCCATGATAAAAATGTCCAATCCCTTCAATGAAAATACTATTCTCATCTTCAATTGAAGCGAATAAGTATTTCTTTTTATCTGAAAAAATATTTTTTACTGATTGGAAAAAATTTTTATCAGGATTAAATAATTCTGAATGTTGATTTTCATCGAGATTATCGGATAATTCAAATTGAAATTTTTTAAGAAGTTTTTTTTCAGTTTCACTTAGTAATTCAGATTTACTTTCAATTTGCATCAAATAAGATTTGATCGAATTTCTCGATAAAACCAGATTGTCATCTCGAAGATAAGTAATGACATTTTTAACTCTCATTTCTTTCAGAAAAGTATAAACTCTGTGTTCAATCGGTAGATTATCTTCCTGTGCAAAAAAGATTGAAGGAAGAATAAAAAAGAATAATAGAAGGAAGTAATTTTTCATATCAATAAATAAAAGTGAATGATTTTTTAATCAATAAGAAAACAATATTTTTGCCTTAAAAATAATGAAAAATTATGCGACCTATTTATCTCTTCGTTGAAAAAAACGGTTTAACCAGAAAAATAATGATTGATATGGCTTTTCTTTCTTCGAGGAAGAAAATCCGTTTATTAAAATATTTATTTGAAGATGAACTTTACTTTCTTTATCCTGACAAAAAAGATAAATCTATTATTAACAAATATTATTTAACTAAAGATAAAATCTTTAAAGAAGATGAGAATTTCTACTATTTCAAATTTCCCTTTAAGATTAAAGAGGTTTCTGAAGTCTCTCACTAAAAAAAGTAGGTTTAATTTATGAAAAAATTCCTTTCTCTTTTCTTTTTATTCTTTTCAATTCTTTCATTTCCTCAGATGGAAGTAGATACAACACTTAATAAAGGATGGAATCCTAAAGCAATTATAGGATTAAATATCAGTCAGATTTCGTTCAAAGATTGGACTCAAGGTGGTTCAAATTCACTTTCCTATACAGGTTTTACCAGAGTTGACGCTGTTTACATTTCTGATTCGTGGCGTTGGGCGAATTTTCTAAAGTTAGCTTATGGTCGGACAAAACTTGAATCACAAGGTTACAGAACAACTGATAATGAATTCTTTTTTGAAAGTATTTTATCAAAAAGTATTGGTTGGAAAATAGATCCTTATTTTTCTTCATCAGTTCGTACTTCAATTACGAAAGGATTTGATTATAAAACAACTCCTGAAATTCAAACTGCAGATTTTTTTGATCCGGGATATGTTACTCAAGCTTTGGGATTTCTTTATCACGAAAAAGATTTGTTCACAACTCGATTAGGAATATCATTTCAGGAAACTTTTGCTAATAAATTTGCAGCGCTTTATTCAGATGATGAAGAAACTACCGATAAGATTGAAAAATTTAAACTCGAAACAGGATTAGAATCTGTAACCGGTCTTGCTTATGAATTTCTTCCTAACACCACATATATATCTTATCTGAGATTATTTACTCGTTTTAACAAATTAGATGTATGGGATGTTCGCTGGGATAATATCATTACTGCAAAAGTTAATGATTATCTGAATGTTAATTTGAATGTTGTGATTGTTCACGAGATAAATCAAACCAGACGAACTCAGATAAAACAAGCATTGAATCTTGGATTCGTTTTCAAACTGATTTAACTTCAAATAAGTTTTATATCTTCGAGGAAAGGAAGTTTGTTCCGGATTTCTGTCAAATAAATTTTATCAAGTTCTGCAATTAAAATTTCTTCTTTATCAACGCTAAAACAAATTTCCTTTCCCATCGGATCAAACACAGAACTATAACCATTGTAATTTAACTTAATATCTTTTCCTACTCTGTTTACTCCAGCAACATAGCATTGATTCTCTATTGCTCTTGCTTTCAGTAATGCCCGCCAATGCTCAATTCTTGTATCAGGCCAATTTGCAATATCAACAATTAAATGAACTTTCTTCTTAGCATATTTTCTATAAAGTTCCGGAAATCTTAAGTCATAACATATTGAAAGTCCGATTTTCCATTTTCTTACTTTAGTTATTGCTGGTCTTTTTCCAGAGAGAAAATGCTTATCTTCATTTGCATAAGAGAACGGATGAATTTTACGATAAAGTTTTACAAGTTTTCCTTTTTTATCTATATGAATCAAAGTGTTGTAAGGTTTTGATTTGGATTTTTCAACGATTCCAACAAGTACATCAATATTTTTTTCAACTGCTAATTTTGAAAAGAATCTGAAAGTATCTCCTTGAATTGTTTCAGCAATTGAAACTGCATTCATTGAAAAACCGGTGAGAGTCATTTCCGGTAAAATAAGGAGTTCAAATTTTTCTTTATTTGATTCAATAAGATGAAGAATTTTCTCTTTGTTTGAATCTTTATTCTCCCATTCCGGTGAATATTGTAATAATGCAATTTTCATAATTGAGTTTAACGTGATGGATTAATTTTTCATTTAATCAATACTTCAAACTTAGTTATTTTTGTGTCAATAAATAACTAATATTTGATGAGCAATTACCAATTTGATTTCAATCTGTTCGACAATTTCCCTGATATGTATTTCGTTGTCGATTGCAGTGGAAAAATCATAAAAACAAATAAATCTGCTGAGACTCTTCTTGCAAGTGAGTTGAAGAAGGAAGATAATTTTTTTGATATGATTGAACTATGCGACAGAAGTCATACGGATAAATTATTTGCTGAAACAAAATCGAGCAATTTATCGAAATCAATAAATACACGTTTATTCATTAACAGAAAATATCTTGATGTAAATGTAACTTTCGTGCCGTTTCTCAACAGTCAATCAGATAGATACATAATTGTTGCAAGAGATATTTCTGAAGAAAAGCAAAAAGAAATTGAGTTAACAAGATTTTTTAACATCGCAGAGAATAGCGTTAATCCAATTCAGATTACAGATTTGAATGGAAGGATGATTTATGTTAACCGTGCATTTATAAATGCTTCTGGATACACTAAAGAAGAACTTTTAGGAAAGAACCCGCGAATTTTTGGAAGCGGAAAATTACCAACTTCTTTCTGGGATAAAATGTGGGCTACAATTTCAAGTGGTAAAGTTTGGGTTGGTGAAGTAGAAAATCGGAAAAAAAATGGTGAGCCATTTTATACTCAACTACTAATCTCTCCTATTATTGATAAAGAAAATAATGTTACCGGATACTTTGCAATTCACAGAGACTTATCAGAAAAACGAACTTTTGAAAGACAACTAATTCATTCACAAAAGATGGAGAGTATTGGTACACTTGCTGCCGGTATTGCACACGAAGTTGGAAATCCACTTGCTTCAATTTCAGCTCTCGTACAGGTTGCACAACGCTCTACAAAAGAGCCTTTAGTTATTGAAAAACTGAGCTTAGTGAAAAATCAAATTACAAGAATTTCTAAAATCATAAGAGATCTTGTTGATTTTTCCAGACCTTCAAATTATGAATTAAAATTTACTGACATAAATAAAGTTTTAATCGAAGCAATGGAGATCACCAAAGTTGGAACAAAAGCAAAAGATATTACTTTCGAGGCTGAATTAAGTGAGATGTTACCAAATTTACCTTTGATAGCAGACCAGATTCAGCAAGTATTTTTAAATATTTTGCTAAACGCTGTTGATGCAATTTCAGAGAAGAAGGTTAAAAACAAAGAAAAAATTTCTATTAAATCTTCTGTTGAAAATGATTTTGTTATTATCACTTTTTCAGACACTGGACCCGGAATATCAGATGATAATCTGAACAAAATTTTCGAACCATTTTTCACCACTAAAAAAGAAGGAAAAGGAACCGGACTTGGACTTTGGGTGAGCTATGGGATCGTTAAAAGTTTTCAAGGTGAAATCAAAGTATCGAGCAAACTAGGCAAAGGAACAACATTTACTATCAAATTACCTATTCACAATCAATAAGGAATATATGAGTTATAAAATATTAGTCGTTGATGACGAAGAAATTATAAGAGATAATCTTTCTTTTGTATTAGAAGCAGAGGGATTTAATGTCGAGAAGGCAGAGAATGGTTTAGTTGCATACAACAAAGTCAAAGAAAAACACTTTGATTTGATTATTACAGATATTGAAATGCCTTCAATGAAAGGAACTGAATTATTAGAAAAGGTTAAAACTCTTGATCCTCAAACTGCTGTAATCATTATTACTGCATTTGGATCATTAGAAACTGCAATTTCTGCATTGAGGAATGGTGCAAGTGATTATATCCTAAAACCAATTGAGTTTGATGAATTAATTCTAAAAGCGAAGAGATTATTTGAAATCAAGGAATTAATAATCGAGAATAAAATTTTGCGTGAAGAAGTTCATCGACAGTACGATTTCGAACATATTGTTGGAAAAAGTGCTGCAATCAAAAATGTTTTTGAAATGATTAAAGCAGTCGCTGATACTGACTCAACAGTTTTAATCAGTGGAAAAAGTGGAACTGGAAAAGAATTAGTAGCTAAGGCAATTCATTATAATAGCAGAAGAAAAAACAAAAGATTTATTGCTGTTAATTGTGGAGCTATTTCAGAAAATCTCATAGAAAGCGAATTGTTCGGACACAGAAAAGGTGCTTTTACAGGTGCGATCTCTGATAAAGAAGGTTTTATAAAAGCTGCTGAGGGTGGTACTTTATTTTTAGATGAAATCAGCGAAATGCCACCACAATTACAAGTAAAACTTCTGCGAGCTATTCAGGAAAAAGAATATACTCCGGTTGGAACAACACTTACACTTTCTGCAAATGTAAGGTTTATAGCTACAACAAACAGAAATTTGGAAGAAGAAGTCAAAAACGGAAGATTCAGAGAGGACTTATACTACAGAATAAATGTAGTTGAAATACATTTACCTTCTTTGAGAGAAAGAGAGGAAGATATTCCTCTCCTTGCAAATCATTTCGTTGATTTTTACAGAAGAAAATTAAATAAAAAAATAAAAGGTATTGACAATGATGCAATGAGAGCTCTTATCAATCACGAATGGAAAGGCGAAGTAAGAGAATTAGAGAATATTATAGAACGAGCTGTAATTTTCTGCAAAAGTGAATTTATTATGCTGGAGGATTTGCCACAGTCAATTGTTCCTTCAAAAAGTTTGTTTAATTTTTCATACACTGGTTCTTTAGAAGAAAGTGTTAAAAAATTTGAAAGAGATTACATAATCAAAGCTCTTCAAAATAACGAGTTCAATAAAGAAAAAACTGCAGAGGAACTTAGTGTTGGTCTTTCAACCTTATACAGAAAACTCAAAGAACTTGATATTCAGATATAATTTCATTTTCAATAAAGAGAAAATAAAATTAAAGTTATTTCATATTTGGCAAATTTAACGAGAACTCTCAAAATTATTGGAATTTTAGCTGATTTTTAGTCTGGCATATAATTCGAGTAATTACTTTTATGAAAAGAGTAATTATTTACAGTCCGGACTTCAGTCTTTGTTATAGTCTTTTGGCTTATTTACAAAATCATTATAAGCTTGTAGTAACAACAGATTATAAACTACTTGAATCATTTAATTTTGACAATAAAAATGATGCAGTGTTTATTGATCACGAACCAAATAATCAATTATTTCTGACTTGTGAAAAAATTAAAATAAAGAATCCTGATATACCTATTTTTCTAACTTATGTGTACACTAAAAGAACTTCGCAGACTGAAAGCAGACTTAAATCTTATGTCAGTGAAATTTTCTACAAACCTTTTGACTTAAACGAAATCAGCTTAAAATTAACAGAAATTCTTGAACAATCAGCTTTAACTAAATAGCTAGTCCAATTAAAATTCTAATATTTGCAAAAAAGAACATTGTTTTTTTATTTATAATGAGAAATTATTAATTAACTCATTAAATAATGCAAAAATTTCTAATTTTTATTATAAAATATTGGTATTTAATTTGTGGTAAAATTGAACAACAAAAATCGAGGTAAAAATGAAAAATATAACTCTTTATCTAATACTTGTCCTTACGATAGTTGCGTTATATGGTTTTGCTTATGCAATTGCCGGAGATGATGAGCCCGAAGGAAAAAAGATTTTCGTTGATAATAAATGCAATATGTGTCATACAGTAAAAAGCGTTGGGATTGAATCAAAAAAATCTGACGCTACTGATATAGTTCAGCTTGATAAAGAAAAAAATGCTGAGTTTTGGATGAAATATCTTATGAAAAAAGAAAAATTGAATGGAAAAGACCACAAGACTGCCTTTAAAGGCAATGAAGAAGATTTGAGAAAAATAGTTGATTGGATGATGACCTTATCGGAAAAATAATTTTTAGATTTTTAGGATTTTTATGGCACTCAGGCAAATAACTACTGAAAAAAAAAAGATGTTCCCTCTGCATCTTTTTATATCTCTCCTCACAATCGGATTAGTTATTTTGCCCTCAAACATAAATGCTCAATCAGTAGAAGATTGTCTGAGTTGCCATAATGATACTGAACTGACAATGGAAAAGAAGGGAAAGACTATTTCCCTTTTTGTTGATGAAAATACGTATAATAAATCTGTTCACTCAAAATTATCTTGTGTTACTTGCCATAAAGGATTTAGTGCAGAAGATTTACCTCACGCTGAGAATATCCAAGATGTCAATTGTCTAAGTTGTCATTCTAACGCTTTAACGAAACATAGTTTCCATCCTCAGATTTTATTTTCCAGAGGAATGGGAAAAGGTCAGGATATCTCTTGCAAATCTTGTCACGGCATTCACGACGTTCAATCTGTTAAAAAGAGCAAGTGGACTACTAAAAATTTAACTAACGCCTGCGGAAGTTGTCATCCAAAACAAAAAGAAGAATACATTCAATCCAATCACTTTTTAGCCAAGCAGACAAATGGTTTAGATTCTCCTGACTGTCTGACTTGCCATAAAGAGCAGATAACTAAATCATCATTTAAAGATAATTTATTGGGGATGAAATCTGCTCAGGAAAAACTATGTCTATCTTGCCATTTGGATAATCCTGATGTCAGAAATAGAGTTAATCCGAAAGCGAAATTTATTCAGGCTTATAACAATAGTGTTCACGGTTCTTCATTGCACGGAGGTAATCCTGAAGCTGCAAATTGTATTGATTGCCATAGTTCTCATATAGTATTAAAAAGCTCAGACTCAAGATCGCACGTAAACAGATTAAATATTCCATCTACTTGCGGAAATTGTCATAATGAAATAAAAAAAGAATACCAAGAAAGTATTCATGGAGTAGCTGTTTCAAAAGGAAATATTGATTCACCGGTATGTACAAGTTGTCATGGAGAGCACAATATTCTAAAACATACTGATCCGAACTCACCTGTAGCTTTTCAGAATGTTTCATCAATGATTTGCGCACCTTGCCACACTTCTGTAAGATTATCTGAACGTTATGGATTATCCACAAACAAATTTGAAACATTCACTGATTCCTATCATGGTTTAGCATTAAGAGGAGGCTCTGTTACTGTTGCAAATTGTGGTAGTTGCCATGGATATCACAACATAAAACCATCAAGTGATCCTACTTCAATGATTCATAAAGATAATCTTGTAAAAACTTGTGGTTCTTGTCATCCGGGAGCAAATAAACGGTTTGTTACTGGAACTATTCACGTCTCCATAGATAAAGCTGAAGAACCAATTCTTTATTGGATTGCGACTATCTATATTGTTTTGATTGTTTCAATTGTTGGTGGAATGTTCATTCATAATGCTTTTGATTTATATCGAAAAGCGAAACTAAAAAAACAAATTCAGATGGGTGAAATTCATACAGAAAAGCACGGGCATAGTCTATATCTGAGAATGACTTTGAATGAGAGAATTCAACACGCTACAATGGCTACCAGTTTTATTGTTCTTGTAATTACTGGATTTATGCTACGATTTCCAGAATCTTGGTGGGTAAACCATATAAAAGAAATTAGTTCTCACGCATTTGAATACAGAAGTATTATTCATAGAATTGCAGCAGTTGCAATGATTTTAATTAGTTTATATCACATTTACTATATTATCTTTACAAAACGAGGAAGACAATTAGTAATTGATTTACTTCCCAGATTTCAGGACTTAAAAGATGCTATCGGAGTGGCAAAATTCAATCTCGGTTTTTCTAATACAAAACCAAAGCTGGATAGATTTTCGTATGTAGAAAAAGCTGAATATTGGGCTTTAGTTTGGGGAACAATTGTAATGACATTAACTGGTCTTTTAATGTGGATTTATACCGACTATGCCGGTACATTCACAAAACTTGAATGGGATATTGCAAGAACGATTCATTATTATGAAGCATGGTTAGCATTTCTTGCAATAATTGTTTGGCATTTCTATTTTGTCATTTTCAATCCTGATGTGTATCCAATGAATCTTGCCTGGCTTAAAGGTACTTTAACAGAAGAAGAAATGGCTCATGAACACCCTCTTGAATTAGAGAAAATAAAACAAAAAGAAAAAGAAAACTCTACTAATTAATTCTAAAACTTTTTTAGGAGGATTAGATGAAAAAAATATTTCCTCCCTATTTCTATAATCCGATTTCATTAGTCGGTTTATCTATTTCTGCCATCAGCTTTGGATTAATAGTCTTTCTATTTATTCTTGATATTTTCAGCCCTGATGATAAACCCTACATGGGAATCATCACATATATTATACTTCCTACTTTCCTTATAATCGGACTAATAATTTTCATCTTTGGAATTATTAGAGAAAAGAAACGAGAAAAACGAGGATTATTCCGTGAGAAAAAATTTCCTGTAATTGATTTAAATGATATTCAAAAAAGAATAGCTTTTATTTACATATCTCTTGGTTCATTCATATTCTTAGTACTTTCTGCTTTTGGAAGTTATAAAGCTTATGAATACACTGAAACAGATTCTTTTTGTGGGATGATTTGTCATCAGGTTATGGAGCCAGAATTTACAGCCTATCTTGACTCACCTCATTCAAGAGTCGGTTGCGTACAATGCCACATTGGCTCTGGTACTAATTGGTACGTTAAATCTAAGTTATCCGGTGCTTATCAGGTTTATTCTGTTATTTTTAATAAGTACTCAAAACCGATCCCAACTCCTGTTAAAGAATTAAGACCTGCTGAAGGTACTTGTGAACAGTGTCATTCACCTTCTCATTTTTTCAGCGAGAAAAAAGTTGATTACACTTATTATTTATCCGATGAGAGAAATACTAAAAGCAAATTAACTATGCTTGTAAAAATTGGTGGTGGGAACAATATCCATAATCAAGGCAGCGGAATTCATTGGCACATGAATGTTAATAATAAGGTTTATTATGCTCATTCTGATGATAGAAGACTTGAAATTCCTTGGGTAAAATTAGTTGACAGTAAGGGAAATGAAACAATATATAAATTAAAAGATTTCGATCTGGATAAATCAAACATTCCTGAGGAAAACTTCAGATTGATGGATTGTATAGATTGTCATAACAGACCATCACACATTTTCCATCAACCGGATAAGATGACAAATTTATATATGTCTAATAACAGAATTAATGAAAATTTACCATTCATTAAAAGTTTGATTGTACAAGCAGTTGAAAGAAATTATTCAAATAAGAAAATCGGAATTGATAGTATTAGAATTTTCATACAAAGTTTTTATCAAATAAACTACCCCGAATTATATTCAACGAAAAGGGAACAAATTGATCAAGCTATCAAATCAGCACAACAAATTTATGATCGAAATTATTTCACATATATGCAAGCTAATTGGAAGAAGTTTCCTGACAATATCGCACACACATATACTCCCGGATGTTTCCGTTGCCATGATGGAAAACATTTCAGCGATGATGGAAAAGTAATTTCAAATGATTGTAATAGTTGTCATATTATTATTTCACAGGAATTTCCCGACGGTAAAAAAGCAAGCTCGTTAGAAGGATTAGAGTTTGTTCATCCTGTAGATTTTGGTTATTCAATCAAAGATCATTTATGTACAGATTGCCATTATAAAAAAGATTAAAAGAATTTTTTTAATTTAATCTTGACAATTCATCCCAGAGAATTTCAAGTAAATTTTCAATACCGTAACCGGATACAGCTGAAAAGATAATAACACCTCTTTCAATTCCTCTGAATTTTGTTTTAGAAATTTTCTTTAATTCTGATTCTTCTATCAGATCAGCTTTAGATAATGATACCAGAATTTTCTTTTCAATTAATTTCGGACTGTATTTTTTTAACTCGTTATATAAAATTTTGAAATCCCTTTTGTAATCATCAGAAGTAATGTCTATTAAAAAAAGTAAAATTCTGGTTCTTTCGATGTGCCTCAGAAACTGAATGCCTAAACCTTTACCTTTATGTGCACCTTCAATAATTCCCGGAATATCAGCGACAGTGAAACTATGAAAGTCTTTGTAGTTAACTATACCAAGAACCGGTTCAAGAGTAGTGAAAGGATAATTAGCAATTTTTGGTTTAGCTGCAGATATTCTTGATATCAGAGTTGATTTGCCAGCATTAGGAAAACCGACTAAACCAACATCCGCAATTAATTTTAATTCAAGAATTAGTTTCTTTTCTTCTCCAGGTTTCCCTTGTTCTGCAAATCTTGGAGTTTGTCTGGTTGGAGTTGCAAAATTTGCATTTCCTCTACCCCCTTTTCCACCTTTAGCTATTAAAAAAGTTTGACCTTCTTCATTTAAATCAACAATGACTTCTTCACTTTCATCTGATTTTACGATAGTGCCGATTGGAACTTTAATAAATATATCGTTTCCTGATTTTCCATCTTTTAATGATGAGCCTCCATTTTCTCCATTTTCAGCCACGAAATGTTTTTTATACTTGAAGTCCAAAAGTGTGGAAATGTTTTTGTCTGCTACGAAATAAATACTTCCGCCATTTCCACCATTTCCGCCGGAAGGACCTCCTTTGGGAACATATTTTTCTCTTCTGAATGCAACTGCGCCATTTCCGCCCTTGCCAGATTTTACAATAATTTTAGCGTAATCAATAAACACAAATTAACCTTCAAAAAATTTCTGAAGTGCTGATTTAAGTAGATTTATTTCTTTTGAGTCAGAATCAATATGATATGAATTAACAATCTCATTTAATATCCGAAGCGAATCATCATAGGATTTTGATGATATTAATTTTTCAATCGTAATCACAAAATCTTCACTATCAGAGTTAAAAATATTTTCCTGAATTCTTAGAATTTCCTTTTCAGTCAGATATTTTAGAAAATCAGAAGCTGATTTTTGATTCTCGTTTTTCGAATTCTTATTGATAACTTCTTCCCCTTGAGTCTCAGAAATTGAATTTTCAGATTCATTGAATAATTCTTCTTCAAATTCCTCATCGAATAAGGAATAGTTTTCATTTTCATTCAAATTATTCTCACTAACAATCTGATCTTTATTAGTTTGATTTTTGATATCTGAAATATCTTCAATTTGAGTTAATTGTTCTGGATTTTCCTCTTTATCTAATGATACGAAGTTTTTATTTGTTTCATTCCCTTTATCTTCAGCAAATTCATTTTTAGAGGTATGAAATAAAATGCTTTCAAACTCAGATTTTGAAATGGTTTCAACCTTATTCATCTCAACGTATTTTTTTAGCTTATCAAACTCTTCAGCCAATCCTTTGTCAGATAAATAAGATAGTATTATTTCAACTTCAACTTTATTAGCATAAGAAGTATCTGTAAAATCCAATGAAGTATTGAAAAAATCTAAAAGTATTTCTTTTTTGTTTTCACTGAACAATTTATCATCAATTTTTTTCAGAACTTCTTCGAATTTTTCAGACTCAATAGAATTGTAATCAAATTTTCTGAAGTACTTTATTATGATATTTTTTTGATATGGAAAAAAGTAGGCATATTCTATTAAATGGAAGAAATCACTTGAACTTATATTCTTTTTTTCATTAAAAATAATTTTTTTCAATGACCAGTTCGGTTTTATCAAATGGCTTAAATTAAAAGATATCGCCTGAAGAAAAAGATTATTTACTTCTTCTAATGAAATGAAAGTTGATTTTACAATTTCATCGAATAATTGATGAAAAATGAATTCTGTTTTTGCTGATGAATAATTAAAAACAGACTTTTTTTTTATAAGACTTTTGTCCCTTGAAAATAAAATTTTGAGTTCTGCTTTTACGTAATTCTTTATTGAAGAATGAATATCTGCATCCAGAATAGATCTATAACTAACTAATTCATTCTGAGAATTAACTTTAGAAAAATTTTTCTCTAATATTTTGAATACTTTTTCTTTTAACATCAAAAAAATTATTAAACTTCAACCGTTTTTGATTTGAGCTTAGCTGCAAGATAATCTCTATTCATTCTGGCAATAAACTTTACAGAAATTCCTTTCGGACATTCAGCTTCGCAAGCGTATGTATTTGTGCAGCTTCCGAAACCAAGTTCATCCATTACTTTGACCATTCGTTCTACTCTTCTATATCTTTCTGGTTGACCTTGTGGTAACAAACCCAAGTGCGATACTTTTGCAGATACGAAGAGCATTGCAGAAGCATTTTTACAAGCTGCAACGCAAGCACCGCATCCAATGCAAGCTGCAGCGTCAAAAGCTTCAGAAGCAACATCTTTAGGTATTGGAATTAGATTAGCGTCCTGTGCTCCTCCAACATTAGCAGATATATAACCTCCAGCTTGTAATATTTTATCGAAAGCAGAACGATCAACCATTAAATCTTTAATTACTGGAAATGCTTTAGCTCTGAAAGGCTCAATCCATATAATATCACCATCTTTGAAATTTCTCATATGAAGCTGACA
>CAKZLD010000187.1 GCA_937125135.1 uncultured Ignavibacterium sp. | reverse complement strand
ATTTTGATCTCTACTAATAATGGAACGTCTTGGACTCCTCTTGCTGGTTTGTACACAAATCTCGGAACTGGTTCATTTCAACCAAATGGACAACCTCTTTATGATGGAACTCAAACAACTTGGGTAAATGAGAGAATTAATCTTAGTTCATACATCGGACAGAATGTTAAATTCAGATTTTTACTCCGTTCCGATGGAAGCGTGAATAAGGATGGATGGTATATTGATGATATTAAACTTTCTATTTATAGTTCAATCGTCCCTGTAGAATTTCTTTCATTTACAGGAATTGCAGATGGTAATAACGTATTCCTTAATTGGAGTACAGCAACTGAATTAAACAATAAAGGTTTCGAAATTGAAAGAGCTACTAAAATATCATCATCAAATCTGATTTGGACAACTGTCGGATTTGTAAACGGAAATGGAACAACGAATGAATTAAAAACATATTCATTTACTGATAAAAATGTTCCAGCAAATTCTTACATATACAGATTGAAACAAATTGACTTTGATGGTACTTTCGTTTACAGCCCCGAGATTGAGGTTAACATAGTTTCCCCTATTGTTTTTGAATTAAGTCAAAACTATCCGAACCCATTTAATCCTGCTACATTGATTAAATATCAGATTCCTCAAGATGGTTTTGTTACATTGAAAGTTTATGATGTATTAGGTAGCGAGGTTAAATCTTTGGTGAATGAATTCAAAAAAGCAGGGTATTACGAGATTGAGTTTAATGCCAATGACTTACCAAGCGGAGTTTACCTTTATAAACTTCAGTCAGAAGCATTTAGCTCTGTTAAAAAAATGATTTTAGCCAGATAGATTTCTTTTAAAGATGTCCCGTTTTTTATCGGGACATCTTTTCTGATTTCATCTTATTAACCTTTTATTTACCACCAAATCCATAGTCATAATTTTTAATCTTTTGTCTTATTTTTGAGTGTTTAATTAGCAGATAAAAATTGCATCAAGATATTTTCAACATATTAGTTCAACTACTGCTCTTGCTTGTGAGTGCAAGAGTGTTAGGAGAAGTTTTTCTAAAATTCCGACAACCCGCAGTTGTTGGTGAAATATTAGCTGGAATAATTCTTGGTCCCTCTTTACTTGGAAATTTAGATTTTTTAGCTCCGTTAGTAAATCTTTATTCATATCCTTCTCTGATGTTGGAAATAATTTCTCTCATTGGTGCTCTTCTTTTGCTCTTTATTACCGGACACGAAATTGATTTAGGACTAATAAAACATCATTCAAAAAGTGCAACTGCAACAGCAATCGGCGGATTGATAATACCTTTCGCAAGTGGATTTTTAATAAGTTATTTAATCCCAGATAAATTTCTTACTCATCCATCTGAGCGATTAATTTTTTCATTATTCATCGCAACTGCGATGAGCGTGTCTGCAATTCCTGTGATTGCAAAAGTTTTAATCGATTTGAATTTGTTGAGACGGGATATTGGTCAAATTACAATTGCAGCTGGAATGATTGATGACACTATTGCCTGGATAATATTAAGTGTTATTCTCGGATTAATTCAACTTGGAACAATCACTTTTTCTGTTGCTACATTTGCAGTATTGAAAGTTTTATTATTTGTAATTATTAGTTTTTTTACTGGAAGAAGTATTGCCAAATTTTTAGTTCAATTTATTCAGGATAAAGTTACAAGCAGATATAAAATTATAACATTAATTTTTTCATTTATATTGTTCTTATCAGCCATCGCACAAGCGATTCAACTTGAAGCAGTATTTGGGGCTTTCATTGCTGGAATTATTTTCTCACAAATTCCAAGCTTACCTAAAAATGCACTTGTAAGAACAGAAAGTATAACTTTCGGAGTATTTGCTCCGATATTTTTTGCTTCTGCAGGTTTGAAGGTTGATATAAAAGCTCTTTTTGATTTTGAGTTGGCATACCTCGCAGCACTTTTAATTACCGTTGCAACTTTGAGTAAAATTTTTGGGGCATACCTTGGAGCAAGATTTTTGGCTAAAATAGACACTTGGACGGCTCTTAGCTTCGGAGCGGGATTAAATGCACGTGGAGCAATTCAAATTATTATTGCTACTATTGGTTTGTCATTCAAAGTTATCACTCCTGAAATTTTTTCAGTAATTATTTTGATGGCTGTTTTGACTTCTTTGATGTCGCCTGTTCTGTTAAAATTCACTTTAAGCAAAGTCATTCCTCACGAATCTGAGATGAAACGACTTGAGAAGGAAGAAATTACAAAAGGTTTGCTCTTTCATTCTCTTAACAGAATATTACTTCCTGTTCGATACAGAGCTGATTATGAAAAGAAAATGATTGAAGCCAAAATAATTCAACGGCTTTCATCGAAAAAAGAATTGAATCTAACCCTTCTGACAGTTACGAATGAATCCGAGAAGAATTTGGCAAATGATTTTCTTGAAAAACTATCTGGGTTATTTAAGAATTCAAACATCAATAGAAAAGTTGTAGTGTCTGATAGACCTTTGGAAGTTATTCTAAATGAGGCTGGCAAATCTTATGATTTAATTTTAGTTGGTGCAACTGAAAAAAACACTCAAACTCAAAAAATCTTTAATCCGTTAGTTGATGATTTGATTAGAATGTCTCCTTGCAGAAGTCTTGTTATTCAAAGTTTTGGGTTCATCGAAAATTGGCAGCCAACTAGAATTTTAGTCCCTTCAAATGCAAGTCTCTCCTCAAAACGCGCAGCTGAATTAGCTTTTTCACTCTCAACTTCACATGAACAGGAAGTTACTATTATGACAGTTATAGAAGACAAAAACGATGATTACAATCTTGATATCGAAGGAAATGTAAAAGAGCGTCAGAAAAGTTTTGCTTTGCAAAGTCTTAATGAATTGAAAAAAATTGGCGAAACACTTGGAATTAAAGTTAACATTTTAGTTGAATTTGGTTCGGATGTTGAAAATGTAATATTGAACAAAGCCAAAGAATTGAAATCTGATTTAGTAATTGTCGGTACGGACGTAAGACCTGCAGGTGAATCTCTTTATATTGGACCCCGCGTAGAACGAATACTGAATAACTGTAGTTGTCCTGTCGCTGTATTTAACACTCAATAGTTTTAATCGGAATCTATAAAAAATTTATATCATCTTATTCAGTGTAATTTTCAGGAGAATTAAAGATGATAGAAAAAGTTTTATCTGATTTGTTACAAAATCCTGTATCAGTATTAAAGGAAGAAGAATTAAATTCTTTTTTATCAATTGTAAAAATTGTAAAAGAAGAAGACACTCATCTATGTGATTACATAAGAATAATCCAATACGACAATGACATCTTTATTCAGGAAAAAAATAATCGAAACGAAATACTTATAAGAAAAATGAAATCAATTGAAGAAGCAGAAAGTTTTGTTCAGGAAAGATTAGATTATTATGACAGAAAATGGGACGGCTGTGGCTGTAAAGTAGATTATTATTCATAATAAAAGCGAGATTGTTTCTAAATCAAACAACCTCGCCTTTATTAAATAAGCAATTATTATCTCATCAATACCATTTTAATAGTGTTTGAAAATGAACCTGCGTTCATTCTGACATAATATATTCCACTTGAGAGATTCTGTCCATTAAAGATAACTCTATAATTACCCGCACCTTTCTGTCCATTAAATAATTCTGAAACCTTATTTCCTACTGCATCATAAACTGTAATGGAAACAAAAGCTGTGTTCGGCAAAGAAAATTCTATTATTGTTTCTGGATTAAATGGATTCGGGTAGTTTTGTTTCAAAGCAAACTCAGTAGGTAAATTGTTATCTATTATTTCAACGGAACTTGGAAAACGAGTAACTCCCATCTTAGCTAATGTTGATGAATCAAGTGGCTCAGCATAATACAGATGAGAATTATCAGTGGTATTCTTCAAAAATACCCAAAGGTTCGGATCACTTGGGAATATATTAGGATCACCGGTATAAGTTACGTGATCAACTTTGAAAGCTGTTTTCCAATCTCTAACCAATGGAACCACCCCTGTTGGACCAACTATTTTCTTTGTATTAGGATCCCACGTTGCAAGAGAGATTGTGCCAGTGTTGTTATATTGAGTTATAGCCGGAACACCTGCACCTATATTATTATGACAGTCACTGCAAGTTGTTGCATTTTTCTTAATTATGTGAGAAGTATAACTCGATATTATATAGTTAGATTTATTATTGTAACTATGAGTAACAAATCCTCCTAAATGAACTTTTCCTTCTTTTTTAACAAGTAGTCTGTAATCTTTAATCTGATTAATTGCTCTGTTTTTACCAGTGGCTACAGCAGTTTCAAAATGGCATCCAGCACATGTTAAAATAGAGACTGCATGACAAGCAGCACAATCAACTTTAGCATTGTGAAGACTATGAGATGTATTAGAAGGAAGGTTTGAATGACAATCAATACATTTAACTTTTACAGCACCCGGCTGTTTTGCTGAAATATAAGCAACACCGTCATCGCCATGTAGCTCTTGTTTTGAGTGGCAATTCGTACACTTCAGGTTTGCATTTGTATGAACATCTTGATTCGGGTAAGCTTGTCTTTCATAACGTTGTCTGCTGTGACAATTCAAACAAGTTTGTTCCAATACAGAAGTGCCTGCTGCAAAATTATGGCAGTCATCACAGCTTGGGACGTATGTAGCCGGATTGATTGGATTTCCATTTGGATAAAATCCTGTAATTGAGTGGCATTTTTGACAAGCTAACTGAGACATTGGAATGTTGGTTATTAATTGCATTCCTCCGTTCTGGGATTTGTATGCTGTATTTTTACCTTCTCTGGTATAATGCAGACTAGTATTAAAATTTTGCTGCGAAAAGACAGAAACAGAGAGTATCAAAAAGAAAATTGTTAATTGATGTTTCATAGTACCTCACCTTTTGGTTTTAGTTTTCAATTTAAACTTTTATTCGGTGAATAAGTTGAATTTATTTTTATTTTGAATTTGGAATTATTCAAAGAACATTTTCTAACTAACTTTCTAATCAATTTAATTGCCAAATAAACTAACTTGAATATAAATAAAAATGTCAATTAATTGAAAAAACATTCGATGTTTTACATAAAGCAAAACTATTCAATTGTTATTTTCTAAGATTTAAGAAATATCACCAAACTATTTTCTCTGATTGAATAAACATAATAAAAAGATTACTATTGAAAATTTGTGGGAGAAATCGGTAATTATTCTTGTTTAGTTTTATGAAATATTTTTAATACTGAAAGGAAATGATTAAGCAATATTCCCTATTCAATTTTTAGTGGTGATTTAACTGAATCTCTAAATAGATGAAGTTTTACTCAGTTTCTTTTCTATTACTACTAGAATAAATAACTCCTCCTGTAATTGATAAAATTGTTTGACTTTTATTTAATCTAATAATACCCGGATTATTTCGCTTTTCGGAAAACTTAGCATAATTTTTTATTCATTAAATAGCAAATAATAACATTCAACATATTTTTTTTGAGAATAAAGTTTCTTAAACATTAGAAATTGATTTAATATTTTTAATTGAATGTGCAATTAGTTGCATTAAAATAATTTTTTACTTCATTATGCAGTGGCATTTAATATGTGTTTTTGAAAACGCAAAAATCTTAATAATAATTAAATAACATTCACTTTTAGGGGATTACTATGATTAAAATAGCTATAATTGACGATGATCCGGATATTCTGGATGCAAGCAGTCTCGTTTTACAATCTAAAGGATATGAAGTTGTTACTGCTTCAAATCCGGACGATGGATACAAGCTAATCAAAGAACAAAATCCTTCGCTTATAATTCTTGATGTAATGATGAATGAACCGGATGACGGTTTCTTTCTTGCTCAAAAACTTAGGAGAGAAAAAATTGATATTCCAATCATTATGTACACTTCAGTTTCTAAAACATTAGGGCTGGAATTTGCAGCAGGTGAAATGATTCCCGTTGATGATTTTGTTGAAAAACCAATTTCACCAGATTCATTAATTCAAAAAGTTGAAAAACTATTATCAATTCATAAGGAGTAGGCAATATGTTAATAGTTGAAAAAAATGCTCTCTCTGAAGAAATTGAGAGTTATGTTAATAAATATGGAAATGATCGTTCTGCCTTGCTAATGATTCTACACGAAATTCAAAAAAAACACAGACACATTTCTGAATTTGCTCAACAGGAAGTAGCAAGATTATTGAACATTCATCCTGTAGAAGTTTATAGTGTAATTTCTTTTTTTGCATTCCTTAATGACAATCCAAAAGGCAGAAATCTTGTTCGGGTTTGTCAAACAATTTCGTGCGATATGAAAGGCAAAAAACAAGTAGTTGAAGCTATTGAAAGAGAACTCGGAATCAAAATCGGAAATACTACCAAAGACAATAAATTCACAGTTGAATATGCTAATTGCCTAGGATTATGTGATATGGGTCCTGCTATGGCAATTAACGACAGAGTTTATACAAATCTTACTCCGGAAAAAGCTGTTGAACTATTGGCAAAGGTTAAATGAGGTAAATATGGAAAGCATAATTTTTAATCCTAAGGAAAAGAAAAGAACCGGACCTGTAATTTTCTCTGAATATAAAAGAGGAGATGCAATCAGAAAAATAATTACAATGTCTCGTGAAGATATTTTATTTGAATTAAAAGACTCCAAATTAAAAGGTAGAGGTGGAGCCGGATTTCCAACTTCTACAAAATGGATGTTAACTGCTGCTGCTAAATCAGACCATAAGTTTATTGTTTGTAATGCTGATGAAGGCGAACCAGGAACATTCAAAGACAGAGTACTTTTATCCGAATATCCCGAACTGGTTTTCGATGGAATGGTAATAGGTGGATACACAATAGGAGCTCAACAAGGAATTTTATACTTGCGTGGTGAATATGAATATTTACTCAAACCATTAGAAGATTACCTTGAAGATATGAGAAAAGACAATCTTTTAGGAAATAATATTCTTGGAAAAGAAGGTTTCAATTTTGATATCTCCATCGTGCTCGGCTCAGGGGCTTATGTTTGTGGTGAAGAAACTGCTTTGATTGAATCACTCGAAGGACACAGAGGAGAGCCAAGAAATAGACCTCCCTATCCTATAAACACTGGCTATTTGGGAAGACCAACTTGTGTTAATAATGTTGAAACTCTTTCAGCAATTACTCATATAGTAATGAAAGGTGGTAGTTGGTTCAGCAAGTTCGGTACGGATAAATCTTCTGGTTCAAAATTATTTTCTGTTTCAGGTGACTGTGCAAAGCCAGGAGTGTATGAATTACCCTGGGGAATTAAAGTCTCTGAATTATTAAAAATAGTAGAAGCAAAAAATACTAAAGCTGTTCAGATTGGAGGAGCTTCCGGTTACTGTATTCCAAAATCACAATTTGAAAGAGCTATTGCATACGAAGATATTCCAACAGGTGGTTCTGTAATGATATTTGATGAAAGTCGGGATATGCTTCACGTATTGAAAAATTTTATGGAATTCTTTGTAGATGAATCTTGTGGTCAATGCACTCCTTGCAGAATTGGTAATCATAAATTACTTGAAGGAGTAGAAATGATTGAACGAGGTGAATATACTTTTTCATATATAAATAAATTAAAAGATCTCGGTAGAACGATGCAAGTAACTTCAAAATGCGGATTAGGACAATCGAGCCCGAATCCATTTATATCAATTCTCGAAAACTTTAAAGATGAAATTTTCAATAGGAGCAATGGAGGTAGAAATGGAAGATAAAACAACATTGAGGGCTCCGGTTAGCCAAAAGCCACATAAAAT
>CAKZLD010000186.1 GCA_937125135.1 uncultured Ignavibacterium sp. | reverse complement strand
ATTCTGATTATATTTCTTTTTTAATGCAATTGCAGCTTTAGCTGAATCGGTAAGTTGAACATCTTTCTCTTTGGTCAATATCTTATCACAAATGAATCCTGCACATAAAGCATCTTCTAATGAAAAATGATTATTATTTCCGGCGCAGACAATTTCCAAATTGTTATTAAGATTTAACAAATGATTTGTTAGAAAGTTAAGATTTAAAAATGATCCGATGAAAAGATTTTCTGAAAACTTAGCTTTCACAAGTGCTTTTGTTCCATTTGTAGTGTACAAAACTATAGTTTTATTGGAGACTAATTCTCTCGTAAATTCAAAAGGAGAATTACCTAAAGCAAAGCCATCTATTTTTTTTGTGTTTCGTTCACCGCAAAGTAATGTATGACCTCCGAACATTCCTCCGGAGAGTTTTATCGCCGATTCAATTCCTGCGACAGGAATTATTTCTTTTGCTCCATTATTGAGTGCTGTAACAATAGTTGATGATGCTCTTAAAACATCTATCACAACGGTAGTTTTATCTTTAAAGTATAAATCATCAACACCAAGTGGAGTAAATAATACATTAACTTTCATATAAATTACTTTTTAATGAATGGTAATTTCACAACTTTAGCCGGATACTCTTTCCCTCTGCTGAAGATATTCAATTCGGTGTTTATCTCAGAATATTCTTTTTTCACATAAGCAAGAGCAATTGCTTTTTCAAGAGTAGGACTTACTGTTCCACTTGTAACTTTACCGATTATCTCCCCTTTGAAAGAAACCTCATAACCGTGTCGTGGGAAAATTTTCTCATCAGATGAAATGGCAACAAGTTTTCTTGTTAAGTTTTCTTTGGCTGATAGCAAAGCAGATTTTCCTACAAAATTTGGTTTGTTTAATTTGGTAATCCAACCTAATCCCGCTTCAAGTGGATTGGTTGATTTATCAATATCATTTCCATACAAACAATAACCCATCTCTAATCGTAAACTATCACGAGCACCCAAGCCAACTGGTTGAATATTATATTCTTTACCAGCATTAAAAATAGCATTCCAAATTTTTTCTGCTATTTCTGAATCTCCCTGAAAATAAAGCTCAAAACCAAGTTCTCCTGTATAACCAGTTCTTGACAAAATTACTTTATTACCAAGTATATTCTGAAAATTGAAATAATAATATTCTAAATCAATCTTTTCATTTACGAGTTTTTGAATAACATTTAAAGAATTAGGACCTTGTATTGCAAGCAAGGAATAGACATCGCTCTGATTTTCTATCTCTACATCATAAATATTATTCTTTTGTAACCATTCAAAGTCTTTTTCAATATTTGAAGCATTGACAACAAGCATAAACTCCTGATCAGAAATTTTATAGACAAGAAGATCGTCAACTATTCCGCCATCTTCATAACACATAGCAGAATATTGAACTCTGCCGGGGAATAATTTTGAAGCATCGTTTATTGTAATATACTGAACAAAATCAAATGCCTTTGGACCTTTAATGAATATTTCACCCATATGAGAAACATCAAAAACTCCGACTGAAGTACGAACAGCTTTATGTTCTTGAATAATAGATGAATATTGAATAGGCATTTCATAACCAGCAAATTCAACCAACTTTGCATTTAGTTTTTTATGTATCTCGTAAAACTTAGTTCTTTTCATTTTGATTTCCGGGTTTATTTGTTTTTAGATTTATTCCAATCAGACAAGAATTTTTCTAATCCTAAATCTGTCAACGGATGATTAAATAATTTATCTATTACATTAAATGGAATAGTGCATACATCCGCTCCCATTAAAGCCGCTTCAACAACGTGTAGAGGATGACGAACACTTGCTACTAAAACCTGAGTATCAAATTTGTAATTTCTATAAATTTGAATTATTTGAGAAATTAAATCCATTCCATCTGTACTAATGTCATCCAGTCTTCCGACAAATGGACTAATGTAAGTTGCTCCAGCTTTGGCAGCAAGTAATGCCTGAGATGGAGAAAAACATAATGTAACATTTGTTTTTATATTTTCTGAGGAAAGGAGTTTCACTGCCTTTAAACCTTCTTTGATTAAAGGAACCTTCACAACAATATTTTTATGAATTGCTGCATATTCTCTTGCCTCTTTCATTATTCCATCTAAATCGGTTGCTATTACTTCCGCACTAACAGGTCCATCTACAATACTCAATATTTCATCAAGTAAAGTTCTGAAATCTTTTCCTTCCTTGGCAACCAACGATGGATTAGTTGTTACACCATCCAAAATTCCAAAAGACTGCGCTTCTTTAATTTCGTTAATGTTAGCTGTATCTATGAAAAACTTCATATTAATACTCCTTACTTATAAAAATTAGTTATGTCTTCACCTGTTTTTTTGGAAATAAATCTCACCTGACCAAATGGAACAGATTCATCTCTCTCAAGAATTATTCTCATTAAATATTTCAATTGAAGTTTTGTCAGGTATCCAAATTTACTAAACTTTATTCTTTGATAATCTGATGGATGACATTTTATTATCACTGAAAATTCTCTTGAGTTCTGTCGGAATTTTTTTAACCAATTTTCTATGTCATAATTCAGATGAGTTCCTTTTGTTACATAACCTGCTCCATCACAAACAGGACAGACATCCTTAATCGCCTGCATAATATTATGACGAACTCTCTGTCGGGTTATTTCAACCAATCCGAAATCAGACATTGGAAGAAATGAAATTTTTGCTCTGTCTTTTTTAAATTCTTTTTTTAATTCATCATAAACTTTTTTCTTATTCTTTTCATCTTCAAGATCAATAAAATCAACGACAATGATACCGCCAATATCTCGTAACCTTAGTTGGCGAGCAATTTCCCTAGCAGCTTCTAAGTCAGTCTTTAATGAGTTAAGTTCTTGTTCTGTATTCTTAGCATATCTGCCAGTATTAACATCAATTACAACCATAGCCTCTGTATGCTCGATAATAAGATATCCACCACTTGGTAGAGGAACTTTTCTGCCAAATAATATTTTGGTTTGCTCTTCAATTTTAAAGGTATCAAAAATTGATATTGGTGATTTGTAAAGTTCTATCTTATCAGAAAGCTCTGGTTGAAAATCTTGAACAAGTTGTTTTATTTGTTTGTAAGATTTCTTAGAATCTATAAATACTTTTGAAACATCCGGTGTTAATAAATCTCGAATAACACTTTCAGTAGTAGATAAATCCTGATGAATTAAAGCGGGTGGTTCTTCGGTTTTTGCTGAAGATTGGATTCTATTCCAAATTCTTAAAAGTTGATTCAAATCATCTTTAAGCAAATCTTCTGGTTGGTCTTTTGCAACAGTTCTGATTATAAGTCCATATTTAGGTGGAATGATGCCGCGGGCTATTTGCTTTAATCTTTTTCTTTCTTTGAAGTCAGTTATTTTTCGTGAGATTCCAATTTTATGATCATAAGGAAGTAGTACACAAAACCTACCCGCCAAAGATATAGACGATGTTACTCTAACACCTTTATTAGCAACGGGTTCTTTCGTAATCTGAACAAGAAGGTTTTGGCCTTTTTTCAGATTCTTTGAAACAGAAACTTGATTAAAAATATCTTCTTCGTTCGAATTGTTGTCAGAGTTTCCATTTTCATCAGACTCTTCATCATCAAAATCATCTTCTTCCAACATTTCCTGAAGCTGTTTCGTTCTATCACCAATATCGGAGAAATGCAGAAATGCATCGTGCTTCATTCCTATATCAACAAAGGCAGCCCTTATCCCGGGTAAAACTCGTGTAATTTTCCCAAGGTAGATATTTCCAACCATTCTCCTGTTTTCAGGATAATCAACAAAGAAATCTACAAGTTTGCCATCCTCGGTAATTGCAACACGGGTTTGATCTGAGGAAGAGTTTATTATTATTTCTTTTATCATAAAAAAACTTTTTTGTTACAGGAAAATTTGTTTGATTTGTATGTATGAGGGTAACCTGTTTTTTAATAAACAAAATCAATCCAAAGAAGAGAATAAAATATTTCTCGGATATAAAATCTATCATTGATTTGGAAGTTAGAGCCACTCTTTCTGATTTCTATTATACTTAATATTTGCAGGTCAGAAAATTAGAATAAATATTCTAACCTGCTTAATAAACTATTTTTTCCCTTTTTTATTAGTTGGAGATTCTGTTCCGTTTTCTATCAACTCTTTTCTACTTAGCGAAAATTTGCCGTCTTCAACTTTCATAAGTTTAACTGTAACTTTATCACCAACCTTGAAATAATCAGATACCTTCTGAACTCTCTTGTTATCTATCTGTGAAATATGAAGTAATCCTTCTTTTCCCGGAAGAAATTCAACAAATGCTCCAAAGTCCATTATCTTTGTAATAACACCATCATAAATTTCACCAACCTCAGGAGTAGCTGTTAGTTTTTTGATATATTCTTTGCACTTCTGAGCATTCTCTTTGTTTGAAGCTGCAATGTTTACAGTTCCATCTTCATCAATATAAATTTCAACATCAAATAGTCTTTGCATTCCCTGAACAGTCTTTCCACCAGAACCAATGATTAGTCCAATCTGTTCTTTATCAATTTTAACTTTAATAAGTCTTGGAGCATAAGGTGAAAGATTAGGTCTTGGTGAATTTATTGCCTGATTCATTTTTTCAAGAATTGATAATCTACCTTCTTTCGCCTGATTTAAAGCTTTCTCCATAATTTCAAAAGAGATTCC
>CAKZLD010000185.1 GCA_937125135.1 uncultured Ignavibacterium sp. | reverse complement strand
AATAATGGAAAGATTAGATAAATTTTATCCTCAATACAATTGGAAGAAAAACAAAGGATATCCAACCAAGACTCACTTCAAAGCAATTGAAGAATTTGGAATAACTCCAATTCATCGTAAAAGTTTTTTGAAGAAAATTATTTTATATGAAAAGTAATAAATCGGAATTAGGTAAGCGTGGCGAGCAGATAGCTTTGGAATATCTGACTCAAAAAGGATACGAAATTCTTAAAAAAAATTATCGTTATAATCACGGTGAAATAGACATAATTGCAACAGATCCGGAAAATAAATTTCTTGTTTTTGTTGAAGTAAAAACAAGATACAATCTTGAACTTGGCGATCCGGCTTATGCAATCAACAAAAAGAAAATAGCTCAGATAAAAAAGATTGCCGAACTATATTTATTTGAAAATAATATTAAGGAAAAAGATTGCAGATTTGATGTGATAACTATATTGTTAACAGAACCAGAGCGCCCAATAATAGAACATTATGAAAATGCGTTTATGTAAAAAGGTTGTCTCATAACTCTCTCCTTCAACAACAAGACAAATTTAGTTTATGAGACAACCCTAAATCTATTTTATTCCATCTTTCCTTTTCTTAATTCATTGCTTAGTCTTTTCAGCTTGTAAACTTTATCAATTGCCTCAACCATTCCTTCAGAATGCACCGATACTGTTCTGTTTTCTTCAGTTCTGAAAATGAAATTTCCGGGTAGACTTTGAATATTTCCATCGAATGCTAAACCAACTATTTCAGCATTTTTATTGATGACAGGACTTCCTGAATTTCCACCAATTATATCATTCGTTGATACAAAATTAAATGGAGTGGATAAATCAAATCCTGCTGGTGGTGTTTGCCATCTTTCAGGTAAACTCCAAGGATATTGTTTATTAAAAGAATAATATCTGTCATACATTCCATAAAACGTAGTGAATGGCTGTGCTACTGTTCCGTTGTATGGAAAACCTTCAACAACTCCATCCGAAATTCTTAAAGTGAATGTTGCATCTGGTGGAATCGAAGTTCCGTAAACTTCATAAAGAGCTAATCCTAATTGTTGATTATAGCTTTCTTCTTTCTCAATCAATTCTCTTACTTGATTTTGATATTGTTTGGAAAGCTCAGCTGTTTCTAATTCAAATCTAATGAATGGGTCGTCTGAATTAAGTATCGCTTCACCACCTTCACTGACTAAACTTTTTATCTTGTCAAGGTCTAATAATATAGTTTTACCCAGGATGTAATTTACTGCATCATTTCCTTTTCTTTCGCCGGTGAATTTCCTGACGATTGGATCGTCAGCACCTAAATATTTAACAAGAACATTAACTTTTTCTTCCAATAGTTTATCCTGAAGTTTAGCATCAAAATTTTCGGGAATTAAAGCTTTAAGAGAATTTTCTAATTCTTCACCTTTATAAAGTTCATCTCGCTCATCTTCAGGTTTCTTTAATTCATTTGCTATCTTTATCAACTCTGTGGCAATATTGAAATACTGCGGAGTTAATAATCTGTTTTTACTTAATGCAAAATTCTTATTGGCAATTTTTTTAAGCTCATTTCTTAAATCTGCGATTTTATTCCAAAGTTCACCATACTTCGCATATAATTTAGAATCTGATTTTACCGCAGATTTAAAAGTGTTTTCAAAGTCTAT
>CAKZLD010000184.1 GCA_937125135.1 uncultured Ignavibacterium sp. | reverse complement strand
ATGATGTCTGTTATAATAAGTTCTTTATTCATTCATATTATTTATAAAAAATCAATATACTTAAGTCAAATTGACTCAGAAATTAATTATAACTATTTTGATCCTATGTCACAAATATTGAATAAAACATATATAAGTGATTATAAATTGAAAGAAATTGAGACTGTTAATGAAAATGAAAAAATTGACTTCATTATTAGGAAATTTTTAAAAGAAAAAGTTTCTAATTTATATTTAGTTGATAATAGCAATAAAATTAGTGGAATTATTAGTGAAAATGATATCAAATTTGTTTTGCCAGAATTAAATGACATAACAAGTATAATTGTTGCCAAGGATATATCAAAACCCGTTAGATTTTATGTTAAAAATTCAGAGAAATTAACAACTGCATTTAATTTAATGAATAAATTTGGATTAAATGAACTTTTAGTTGTTGATTCCAATAATTTTTATCCATTAGGAATAATCGGGTATTCTGATATTCAAAGGCATATCAATTTAGAATATTTTAAGAATAACTTATCATATAATTTTTCATCTGAAATTTCTAAATTAGAAAGTTTTTCAAAGGTAAAAGTTTTTGAAAATTACTTTGTTTCAGAGCTTTTGGTTCCTAAAAAATTTATTGGTAAAAGTCTTTCATCATTAAAATTTCGTGAAGTTTTTAATTTAGAGGTAATTCTAATTCACAAAAGAAAAGATTCGGAAAACGATAACAAGACAGAAGTTATTGAATCAAATCCACACTACATTTTTAAAGAAAATGATTCCATCTTAGTTTTTGGTAAAGAGGAATTTATAAACAAATTTATTGAGTTAAATTAGATGTGTCCGATAATATGTATTATGTAAACTTTTAACCATATTTGATAATGAACCATAAAATTATCAGAATCCCAATCAGCCATATCAAAATTGAACTAAATCCCCTTTTTTGAAACTTTTTGTAATTCCTGAAACCAAGTTTTCTTTTTCTGCGTTCTTCCTGATCTTTTTCTGGAACATAAAACCTAGGAATGTATTCAAATTTTCTATGTTGAGGTTTTTTTATAAACATAATAAATATTAAACATTATTATTTTCAAATAAAGCATTAACGAACTCAATTTTGTCAAATTCCTGAAGGTCATCAATTCCTTCACCAACACCGATAAATTTGACAGGAATTTTAAATTTCTGACACAGATTGAAAATAATTCCACCTTTTGCAGTACCATCTAATTTTGTAACAATAATTCCGGTAAGATTAACAATTTTGGAAAATTCTTGAACTTGTACGATTGCATTCTGACCATTATTAGCATCAATTATAATCAGAATGTCATCAGCGTTTCTATTAAGCACTCTTCTAATAATTCTGTAAATTTTACTTAGTTCATTCATTAAATTAACTTTATTATGTAACCTTCCAGCTGTATCAATTAATACTACATCAAAATTTTCTTTGATGGATTTATTAAGTGCGTCAAAGACCACAGATGAAGGATCGGAATTTTGATTTCCTTGAAATATCTCTACTCCTGCCCTTTTTGCCCAAATTTCTAATTGTTCATTTGCAGCTGCTCTGAATGTATCGGCAGCAACAATTAAAACTTTTTTACCAAGATTCTTAAAATTGTTTGATATTTTACCTATACTCGTTGTTTTACCAACTCCATTAACACCAACAATCAAAATGACATAGGGTCTATTATCTGATATTTTTAATTTACCATCCATTAAGGTTTCAGTTAATTCGGATTTTAATATTTTTAAGATATTCTCAATTGAGCGATCAGATTCATTTTTAAGTTCTTTTCTCAGTTTTTCAATTATAATTTCTGTTGTTTCAACTCCAATGTCAGCTGAAATAAGAATTTCTTCAAGATTTTCTAATATATTTTCATCAATTTTAGCTTTACCTGTCAGTGTTTCACTAATTTTATTAACAAATTTTTCCTTAGTTTTTTCTAATCCTTTTTTGATTTTATCTAAACTGAAATTTTTAAACAAACTCATACTTTAGACCTGTAGAAACTTATACCTCTTTGAATGTATAATAATAATGATAGAAAAATCATAAATATGCTTAAATAATAAATTATCATAAAAATCAAATTATCCATTCCTAATCCTATTAAAGTAAGCAAAATTACAAAACCAATGATAAGTACAGTAACCTTACCAATAAAATTCGATGGAAGAACGAAACCTGTGGCTTTAGCAATAAATATCCCACCTAATAAAATTATTAAATCTCTTATAATAATTAGCAGAAAATAATAGAAAGGTAACAGATTATTGGATAAAATGCCGATTAATACAGCTGCCATAGCAATTTTATCGGCGAGCGGGTCAATAATCTTTCCAAATTCAGTTACTTGATTTAATTTTCTGGCGAGATATCCATCCAAAATGTCAGTAAAACTTGCGAAAAGTGCTAGGAAAATAATAACATCTTTAATTCCAGGTTGTTCCCAATAATTAAATAAAATAAGAAATGGAATTGACATTAAGAGTCTAACAAATGATAAAAGATTTGAAACGTTAAATATTTCGTGTTTTTTGATAATCATTTGATTACAGCAAATTTGCCTTCTTTAGTTTCAAGTTCATTCCCAGAATCATCTAAACTAATGATTCTGTAATAATAAATTCCTGAATTTAACAGATTACCATTTTGATTACTTAAGTCGTATCTATAACCACCTGTTTCGTTTATTGATTCAAATTCATTCATCAATACCCCATTCAGATTAAATATCTGAATTTTTGTTCTCTTAGTAATATTAGCAAACATCAGAAAATTAGTATTAGAATAAAGTTTAACCGGATTAGGATATACATAAGCATCTGATAAAGTTATAGAGTTTTTATTGAAAACAATATAGCTACCAGCTCCTTCCCTCAGTGGCTTATTTCCGGAGAGTATATCAGATCTTAAATTTCGAATTTTCAAAACGTATTCAATACCAATAGACCCGATTGGATTTCCACCTTCTAAATCTAAAATAATTATTTTTTTATTATTTCCTTCAAATTTCACAGATTTTATT
>CAKZLD010000183.1 GCA_937125135.1 uncultured Ignavibacterium sp. | reverse complement strand
AGCCTCTTTAATTAAATTAACTTAAAATTGATTTGCTTATTACTTGTCTCTAATTTTACATCCAAAAATAAATTTAATAAATTGGCTGAAGAAACAAAAAGTTCGTCAGTAGTAAACAATTCAGATTTATCAGATAGTCGGGGGATATTTAATCCTGCTTCTTTCATCTATAAAAACCAGAATTTCAATTCTTATGAAGAGTTCAAGAATAAGTTTACTCTTTTTCAAACTGACAAAGAAAAATTTTGGCAACAGGAAATTGAAAAACTTAGCTGGATTAAACCACCCACAAAAATCAAATCGGGCAAAGGTATAAACATAAAATACTTCGTTGGTTCAAGGTCGAATATAACTGTAAATTGTGTTGACAGACATTTAACTTCCGATAGCAAAAATAAAGCAGCAATCATTTGGGAAAGCGAGCCGGGGAAAAACTGGATTTTAACATATCAACTGCTTTACTCTTATATGTGCCGAACCGCAAATTCTATAAAAAAACTTGGACTCAATAAACGAAACAAAGTTTGTATTATTTGTGGCTCACTACCTGAAACAATGTTCTCTGCGCTTGCCTGTGCAAGATTAGGAATTACATTCACAATTCTTAATCCGAATATGCCGTTGGATTCATTGCTTAAAAGATTTGAGATTGGAAAATTTGACTTAATAATTTTAGCTGATGTTTTTTATAGAAAAGGTAAATTAATTAATATTAAATCTAAAGTTGATGAAGCATTAAACAGGATTCGGGCTAACACTAAAAAACTAATCTTCAGACGAATTAAAAGTAATGAGATAAAAATAAATTCTGATGTTGATTATTTAATATCAGACCTGTTTGAAAAAGTTTCCGACGATTGCAAGCCGGTTGCTCTGGAATATAACTTTCGTCTTTTTTCAGTTTTTGATTACGATGAAAACGGAAATTTGTTTGAAAGATTTTTCAACTCGTCTGTTTTTATGGTTCAGAATTTTACCTCTGCACGATATGCATTCGATTTCAATTCGGATGACATTTTCTGGTGCAATAGTGATTTTTCATCTCTTACAGGAATCTCATATGGAATTTTTGCTCCGCTTCTTCACGGGATATCAAATTTTATTTATGAAGGATTGCCAAACTTTCCTTCGTATGACAGAATCTGGAAACTGATTAGTAATTATAAAATCACCAAACTACTAACTGAAGATTACATTATTAAAGCATTGATGAACTTAGAAGACACATCATTCAATCAAAATGATATTGCTTCTTTGAAAATGATATCCATTTGCGGTAATCCTATCTCTGAAAATGATTACGAAAAAATCTTCTCAAAAGTTTGTCATAATAAAATTCTTCTTACAACCTGTTTCATAAGTGAATTAACCGCAACAATAATTTTTTCCGATATACCGGGAATCACCGAAATTTATTCAGGACACATAAATAATGATTTTCCTTCGATAGATCTTGAAATTTTAGATAATCAAAATAGTCATGAAAAAATTTTGTGTTTTAAAGAATTATTTTCAACAACGGAAGGAAACAATCCTATTGGAACGCTCATCAATTTCAAAAACAAAAAATTAATCTCATCTAATTATTCAGTATCATCTGAAGTGAATCAAATAAAAATTCTCAAAAGAATTGACGATAAATTGTTAATTGCAGGTGAACTCGTTTGTCTTAAAGAAATTCAAAAAATATTGGAAGAGCACCCAAAAGTTAAATCTTGCAAAATTGAAACGAAGTCAGATTCAATTTTATTCATAGTTCCGGTTGCAATAATTGAACTTAATAATTCCGAGGACGCTACTCTGCTTTTAAAAGAAGAACTTCGTAACCTTGTTGAACAAAAAATTTCTGCGGCAGCCAAACCAATTGATGTAGTTTTTTCAAATTAAATTATTCAAAATCATTTTCCTCTTCTTCGTTGTTAATCATAGAGTTTAATTCATTAGTAAAGTAAAACTTCTCCTCGCCAAATGCTGGCTTCAAATCGGTGTACCAAATTGCATTTGGATCGTATTCAGCAAAAAACGGACGAGCTACCCAATCAGGATTTCTTCCCTGAATCATTCTGAATACCATTACTTTTTCATTCTTTATTTCACTTACACCCAAAAGTTGAACTTTACCGGGTAAACAAGACATACTTGGACCTCTAATCGTTCGGCAAATTCCACTTATTTGCTGATAACATTTTCTGAATATATTCCATGCCTCGATTATTGGAATAGAAAAATAATGTTGAGCGCCTGTGTTACGCGCAATGAACATATAATAAGGAATACAACCGAGTGCTACTTGTTTTTTAAGCATTTCTGCCCAAACGTTCGGATTATCATTAATGTGCCTTAAAACCGGAGATTGTGTTCGAATGACTGCACCGGTATTTAATATTTTTTGAATTGAATTTTCAACAAGTTCATTATTTAATTCTACAGGATGATTAAAATGTGCCATAAAAGCTAAATGCTTTTCGGCTTTTTTGATTTTCTCAAAGAGTCTTAATAAGTCATCTGCATCATCGTCACTTGTAAACCTGAATGGCCAATAAGCTAATGCTTTTGTTCCAATCCTGATGTTCCTGACATTCGGAAGATCATCACTCAATAGAGGTTTGATGTAAGTTTCTAAAATCTTTGTTTTCATTATTAGCGGGTCACCGCCTGTGAAAAGAACATCAGTAACTTCTGTATGTTCTTTCAGATAATCGTGAAGTTTCCTTGCTTCATTTGAAGCAAATTTAAGTTGATCAATTCCAACAAACTGAGGCCAACGAAAACAAAATGTACAATATGCGTGGCAAGTCTGTCCTTGACTTGGAAAAAATAAAACAGTTTCCCTGTATTTATGTTGTAATCCCCATAATTTTTCCTCTCGATATGTCGGAACATTTAATTGAATCTGACCAGCAGGATGAGGATTTAATTTCATTCTAATTTTATCCGCAACAAGTTTAATCTTAGTTTTATCAATTGTTCCTTGTATTGCCTGATTCATCATCTCAAAATGTTCAGGAATTAGCATTTCTTTTTGAGGGAAAGTTAATTTGAAAATCGGATCATCAGGTACTTTTGACCAGTCTATAAGATTTTCAGTTACATAATTATTGACCTTAAATGGCAGAACAGAACCAACAGTAACAATATCATCAAGCATTTCTTTATCTAACGAACTTATTTGCGGGATGCTTCGAAAGTTTGACAAGTTATAAGATTTGTATTTCATAATCCACCTCTTCAGATTTTGGGTATAGTTACTTTAATTGCAATCAACTATAAAAATTTAGATAGTCATTTACTTAACATTTTCAATATAGAATTATCTGAAAGAAATTCAACCCAATTCGTATTAAGGTGAGATTATTTTTATGTTAATGTTTCAGTGTAATAATGT
>CAKZLD010000182.1 GCA_937125135.1 uncultured Ignavibacterium sp. | reverse complement strand
TCAACATACTCAAAAAATTCATTTTGCTTTTCTTCACTTAAAAGTTCAAATAGTTTATCATAGTTGATTCTGTAATTAATATAAAAGTCTAATGGACTTAATTTTTTACCTGTTCCAATATGAATTGGAGTTAATGTTTTTATTTTTATTTTCATTGTATCCTCAGATTAGCTTTTACTCCAAAAAATAAATAACTGCTATAAATATCTTGCTCATCATTAAATTTTGCAGTTGCTACAAGTCTTCCGTACAATTGTTCTTTAGTAAAAAAGGTTGACCCTTCGGTAAAACAAATAACCGGGTTTTTATCCTGAAATTCCAAATTAAAATCTCTTCCAACTTTGCCAAATCTCGTAGTGATATCGTAAAATAATTTAACATTCTTGTCCTTTAACAAATCAATCTCTCTTTTGTTGGGTTGGTAAAGTGATAATGAAATATATGAGTTATAGGTACCATTTTGATTAAAGGCAAAATCATCAATTTCGAATTCAAAACTGCCTTTACCAATTGATTTATTTCCACCAATCCCGATATCTGATAATAATCTCAAAGGTGCTTCAACTAGTGACACGTTATCATCATCAATTAGAAAATATATTCCGTTTTTCACTTCTTTTGTTTTAACTAATTGATTGCCGAAACTAGCAAATTCTTCTTCCCAGTATAATTGTCCTCTCCCAGCTGCTTGTAGTGTCGAGCCACTCATTCTGTCAATCGAATTGTGTAAGTTGAATGTTGGTTCGAGTAATTTTTTAAATTTGAAACTATTTTTTTCGATTAGCTCTTTATTTTGTTCAGCTTCTTTCTTTTGTAATTCTTTTTGCCAAATTAAAAATCTCTCAAATAGATTATTATCATCTATCTCTCCGTTTAAATATTCTTCAAAAGTTTTTTGTTCCACATAACGAATTTTTTTGAAATCTTTCATATAAGTCATTTCTTCAGGATCATTAGCTTCACGAATATTTTTACCCGTAATAGGTTTTGGGAAATAATAAATATACTCTTCAGAACTATTAGCATTCTCGTTTTTTATTATTTCGTATGGGAAAATAGATGATACCCTTAAAGGACTCGTTGGGAACGAACTATTATCATCCTTTATTAGATTAGATGTTTCGTTAAAACCATAGAGCATTTTATAAGCATAGATTAAATTTCCCCAAAGAGTATCTGAGTTGAGAAATGTGTGGAAATTAGTTTTAGGATAAATCCTGACTACTTTCATAAATTTTCCTGAGTTTTATTTATTCCTTCTAATTCTTCATATTTCAAATCTTTACTAATTAATTTAGGCTCATCATTGAGCGTCTTTTTAAAGTTACCATTTCCATTCTTATAATCTACGACACTTACGAAATATGGTTCGAAAAATTTGAATTCCACTTTTCCACTACCTCTACTTCCACCGCCGCCTAAAGTTGAATCCTCGAGCAATCGGATTGCTTTAACTAATTTTTCAAAATTGCTCTTCCCTTTATCGGTATCCATTGAAAATACTTGTAATACAAACTCAACATCGAATTCTGAACCTTTATGTACTCTTTCCATAAAACGAGGATTTGCCGCAGAGGTCATTCTGTCAATTGTATTTTCCGCTTTATATTCTGTATAGAGAGTTTCAGAGTTAGTGTTTTCCCACATTTTTATTGTTTTTTCATCTGGATATGCGTCTCTTACAATCAATCTTGTAGGACCATTTGAACTATTGTCTGCACTATCACCGAATAATGATGTAATTTCTGGATCATTGCTTGGAGGAAATTCTCCTTTTTTCTTTTCATTTTCTTTCACAACTCCTTCAGCAAATTCTAGCAACATTCTAAGTTTACCTTTAAGCGAGGAGCCAGGTATGTATGGATAGTTTGTAACCGGATCTTTGATGACGGGATTATCAACACCGCCAATCTCAAATTTATCTTTTGATCCACCAATATGTAAAGGCGTTAAGGTTTTTAATTTACCTTTTAGTATAATGTTCCCTAAAAATGAATATTTATTTTCCATAGTATTACTCCTTTATAAATTTTTACCTTCTTCATAAAATTTATGGTAAGCAACAAAGCCTTCCATAATATCAAAAAATAGTTCTAACTTTTTGTTGAAATCACCCGTGTGATTTAAGACTGATTCAATAAGTGTAAAAACATCTTTTCTGAAATCCTCTAAATTTGATCTTCCAGTTTGTCTTCCCTCAGCATATAACAACATTGCTTTCAACTTTCTAAGCCTTAATTCAATTTTATTCTTTTCACTTGAGTTAGTTCGATAAAATGTTCTTAAAGAAACTATTTCAGAAAAGAAATTTCTAAGCTGGTTAGATGTGAAATTACCGTAATAATCTCTGCCTTTACTAGCATAGAACTGTTCTATTTCTTGTGGTGTTGCATTTGATAAATCCATTTTTTACCTCCTTGTTTTATATAATGCTAAAGTTAATGGAAATTTTATTTTTATATATTCTTTTTCTTTATCTGCACTAAGTAATAATTTAACTGCAAGTTTGTAGAGTAATTTGTTTACTTTTTCTTTACCTTTATTATCTTGTTCAAGAATGTTCGCATTTACCTTTCTTCTTGCGAACATATAGTGCAACATTCTTTTAGCTCTAATAAGTTTTTTCATACTAATTTTTCCATTGCGATCATTAATATCATTAGTAACACTGTATAAATTATACAAAAAGCTTCTTGGTATAACTTTCTTACCTTCTTCTGTATTAAGAAAATCTACTAATTCATCAGCGTATGTAATGAATTCATCAAATTCTTCCCAGGTTAATTGTATATCCAATACACCAACTTTATTTTTTTCTAATCTTGGCTTTGTATTTTTTGCAAGTTTTTCCTGTGCCCCTGCTAGCAAAGCTGATTGAGATATTGGAAAATTTGGTTTAGTGAAAATTATTCCTGCAGATGCAGAAAGGTGTTGATTTTTACATACAAATTCATTCAACTCATTTCTCAACTTACTTGAAAATTTTACAACTTGATACCAATTACCTACAACAAATACATCATCTCCACCTGAGTATGCAATATATATTTCAAATTCTTTTGCGATTTCATTTATGTATCCAGTAAAAAACCAATTAAGTTCTCTTGAAAGATTGGCTACCCTCGAAGGTGTGTATTTTTTTTCTAATTCGTTTTTTTCTCTTAGACCAAAGGAAAATATTGCACCTAAATTATCAACATCCATTCGCATTATTCCTAAAAGAGGATAATTTTTCGAATAAACCTCAGCTAAATCTTCAAAAGAAATTGGCTCATCATTTTTACCTAATGGTAGGTAATTTCCGATAAATCGAAATCCTCGAATAGAATTCTTAAAAATACTTCTATCTAATTCCTTCAAAAAATTAGTTTCGTTAATACTTATTATTCTATTTAATTCACCTTCAAGATTTGATATAAGGGTTTCTACAGCCTTAATGTTTTTACATAGATATGCAACATATTCTATCCCTTTGACATGAAATAACTTGAAATCCGATGATTCTGACTTATCAAAATGTTTTTTTGATAATACTAGAAAATTTGATTTTGGAAGTATTGATCCTATACTCTTTTCTAAATCTTCTATTTTCTTCTCTTTCTCCCTAAATTCCTTAGCTGTAAATGAATTTGAAAAAAGATTTACAAAGTTTTCTCGCCCTTTTTTCTTCTTTCTTTCATTCAATTTATTATCAAGCTTTATATAAATATTTCGAAAATCATTAATGAATTCTTTACCACTGCATTCTACAGTCTCAAGTATAAGGTATATTCTTCCAGTATACTCATAAAAAAGCGACTCATTGACTCTATTTTCGAGTTTATTTAGAACATCTAAAACTCGTGGGTTGTTTGGGGTTAGTAACAAAAAGTGACCTCCACCATTATAAATCAAATTAGCCTCAAAAAGATTTAACTGCTCTAAGAATAAATTTGTTATTAACTCGCTTAACAATTGTATTGTGAATGATCTTCCTCTTAATCTTTTGGCAATGTCTGTCATTTCAGTGATACCGTTATAAATATAACTTTGAATACCAGAAAGATCACCTTTAACAAGTAGACATTCTTTATTTTCATCTCCTTCTTCAAAACAAACGCTGAGTGCAGCAGTAATTCTTGAATGATCAAAAAGTGATATGTCTGGATGCGATAAATAACCGGCAGATAAAACTTTTGAAGTATATTTTTCCATCAGGTAATAAAAAGTTGAAACGAATGCTCTAAAATTCTCAACGGGCTCAAGCATTCGAATTTCCTCTTTAAATTTATCTAACAATTCTTTATGGCTATTGATGTATTCTACTTCATCGTGCTCATACTGTTCGAGATTTTTACCAAAGTTATGTGGAAAGTTTTCTCTATTTATAGATAGTATTTGCGGTTTATAATACCAGTAATTAGCTGATTTGGGTTTATTAGATGGTGAATCGAATTCAACTCTGTTTGAAATCGCTTCCAAATATCTTCTTGGTGCCATATCTTCTGAATCCTCTCTTTCTTGAGCTGCGATTACATCAGCACTCCATATTTTTCCGCGCATTCTGTTTGCCGCTTTAATAATTTCCTCAATATCATTACTTAGGCACTTGATCTTACCCAAGTTTTCTCTAATAAATTCTTCACCCAATTTTTCGTGTGTGTCTCCAGCTTTTATATTTTGAGCTCTCCATATTAATTTCCCTATATCGTGTAGAAGAGCTCCTAAATAGTTAATCTCTCTTTCTAATAAACTCATTTTTCCCTCTAATTTTTGTTTCAAACTTAGTTATTGAATTTTACTGTTAAAAGCTTCGCAATATTTCCGAAATGTTTCTTCTTATTTCTTCATTGTTAATCCTTCATTTTCAATTGTACATTGTAAATTGTAAATT
>CAKZLD010000181.1 GCA_937125135.1 uncultured Ignavibacterium sp. | reverse complement strand
GTAATCCGAACTTGATCGAGCAGTTTTGGTTTGGCTTGTGGACTTCGTGAATTGCCATTTGTTAGGGAAAGTTTTTTGTTTATTTCAAACAAGTACTACTTCCTCAAATTTTACTACTCAAACATAAATCAGTAGTATTATTAAGTCAAGAAAAACTTTAAAGATAATTCTACGACTTAATAACTTGCTCTTTGCTTCTGTCTCTCTGTACACATTATTCCATTTTTATTCTCTTCTAACAGGTTACTCGATAATTATAACGACTTCGTTTATTTAACATAAAGCTGAAAAGAAATTTATCTTTGATCTGAAATTAAATTCTCTATTCATTTTTTACCTTTAAAATTTCTTCCTTCTTTAATAGTTGATGACCTTCAAACACGGTGAGAATGTCTATAGAGTGTTTCTTAATCAGATAAACAATTCGATAATTTTTATATATCAACTCACGAATACTATTTAGAGACAATTCAGGGACAATTCTTCCTTTCTCTGGATGATTCACTATTTTCTCTGTAACAGCAATCAACTTTTCGACAAATTTAATTCCAGCAACAGGATTATCTCTTGATATGTAATCTTCAATTTCTTCAAGTCGAAGCAGAGCTTCTTTAGTCCAGAGAAGTTTCATTTTTCTTTTGTAGTCCTTCTTCTCTGTAATTCATTCCTAAGTTGAGAAGAAGAAAATACATCTCCCTTTTCGGAATCTGATAATCCGCGAGATATTGAATCGATAAAGAGTTTGGTCTGTCGTAAACTATCAAATTCTTCTGGCGAGATTAAAACTCCAGCGGGTTTACCGTTTTGAGTAATGATCAGAGAACTTCTTTTATTATTTATTTCCTTTAGATATTTAGCTAATTCTGATTTGAATTGACCTACTGGAATTATATCTTTTGCTACTAATATATCCTTCATTATAGTATCCTTATATTGTCTTTATTTCGACCAAAATATAAGTCTATATTATGACAAAATCAATAAATATCATTGAAATATAAAATCTGCACTTTTCGTTTAACATTACCTAACCATTTAACATTCAACATTTCCCTCTCTCACCAGTTTCCACCTGGTCCACCGTAAGCTCCCTGGTCATTTCTTGAACCATCAATATCGTTAAATTCAGGCGAAGGATTTCCGGCATCTTTACAAGGAGATAAATAGTACAATCTGAATGTTTCAAAATTCCAGAATTGTGGATCATTGGTTGTGCTACCAAAAAAATTATAATCAATCAAAACTTTAGTAGAATCACTTTCTGTTACCTTAATCTCTTCACTAAAAATATTTCTGTAAAAAATGTTATTCTGCACTTCATTGAAAATTGATTTTTTAATCGAAACTAATGCACTGTTGCTAATTGATTTGTTATTAAAAAATACATTATTATTCAGTCTTAATCTGTTATTATCAGAATGAATCAGATTATTACTGAATGAATTATTCATAAAAATATTATTGTTCATTGTTATAAAACTATTCAGTAAAGAAATGAGTGAGCCTTTTGTTATCTGACTATTTCTGAAATAATTGTTTTGAAATGTGCAACTTGAGTTGATAAAACTTATCCCACCTGACAAACCATTTTCATCAAGCGGATTTATTTTTTCAATTATACAGAATTTAACTATGGAGTTATAATTCGAACTACTAAACAGAATACCATTCCATTCACTTTTATATGCTGAAAAATATATTCTCTGATTTCTTGTTCCTTCTGCTTTGAGAAAACCTTTTATTACAAATTTTGCTCTTTCATTAAAGTATAGAATAACACCCGGCTCAATAATAAGTGTGTCATTCGTTTCAACAACCAGATCTTTAGTAACAAAATAAGGAGAGTTTTGCCGGATTAATTTTCCATTTATATTGCCTGAGATTTCAGTATACAGACCTGTAATCGGAGGTAAAATGAGTTCTTTATCGAAAAGTTCCCGCTCACAAGAACTGAATAATATCAGGCTGGAAATAATAAAAAATCTGGTAAAATAGTTTATAAGACTTTTCATTTTAATCTTTTTTCAAAATGCTGATAATCTTTTGAACTTTTCCAATTACCACCCCACGACCATCCACGTTTAATAAACTCCTTAACAATAACACTTTCTTTTGTTAATGTTCCCGCTGCTACTGGATTATAATTTGCATTTTCCGGAAAAATTCTCCCTCTTTTTATGTGTGGATTTTGTAAAGGATTTATGTCAATTGCTAATCCATAAGAATGATATGATTTTATACTTGTTCCTTTAACTTCACGATAATTAAAAGCACTTGTGTTATTATCTTTCATTGACTTTTCATCATCCCAATCGTATCGGCTGATTGGAATCGCTTTAGCAATTGGGAATTTTATTTCTTTTATGATCTCAAATAATTCAAGGATATCTTTTTTTACTTTTTTATTGATTAAAACCTGACCTTGATGCAACTTCCCATCAAAAGAGTAGTATTTAACATCCACTAATTCTAATTGATTAAGAATTTGCATAGGAAAATTTATTCCAGAAATAGACTCTTCGAAAGTCATTTTGCTGTCTATGATTATTTCTTCTTGAAATTTAGGAGTTAAATTGAGAAACAATAATATTATAAAAGCTATCATAGAAATAAAATTTAGTTTTATGAAATTGTCAATTATCAGCGCAAATCAGTCTAATCAGTGTCATCAGCGTGCTATTGCCTTAATTCACCTTTGATAAAAACTCAACAAAGAAATCGTCTGGCTATAATAACCTCCACCGAACAGATTCAGATGATTCATAACGTGATAGAGTTTATAAATATTTTCACGATACTCATATCCAACAGGCAGGGGAAATTCTTCCTGATACGACTTATAAAAAGTTGAAGAGAATCCGCCGAATAATTTTGTCATAGCCAAATCAGCTTCACGATTACCATAATAAACTGCAGGGTCTATCAGACAAGCTTCACCATTATCATCTATAATGTAATTGCCCGACCACAGATCACCGTGCAAAAGAGAGGGGATATTTTCTGAGCCAGCTAATATTTCATCAATGTGGTCTTCAATATTTCTAATGAGCTTTCTCATTCTATCATCGGCATATCCGGCTTTTTCTAACAATCTGAACTGAAACATTATCCTGTTGTTCCAGTAAAACTTTGTCCAATCATTCTTTTCTTCATCGTTGGAAATATTTTTCTGTGGAGTAGAGCCGATGTAATTATCTTCATAAAATCCGAAATGATTTGTAGTAAATTTATGCAAATGTGCAAATGCTCTTCCGAAATTCTCATCAAAATTTTTGGACTTCGATGACGATCTGATGTATTCCATTAAAAGAAATTTTTCATTAACCAAAATTGGTGCGGGTACTCTGATAACATTTGCTTTTCTTAATTCATTCAAACCATTGGCTTCTTTGAAAAACATATCAGAAGGGGAGTAAAGATTTTTTTTAAGGAAGTATGAATTGCCTTTTTCGTCGGAAATGATTTCAGCATCATTTATGCAGCCGCCACCAATGGAGCGAACATAATCAACTTTTGTTTTTAGTTCGCTCTCAATTATTTGATAAATCTGGTTTTTCATCCGGCTTTAAAACTTCATTGTAGAAGCCATTTACAGCATCTTCAATTAAATCCAAACAATATTCAAAATCTTCTTCAGAACCGTAGTAGGGGTCAGGAATTTCTTTTTCGTTATGATTATTTAAGAATCTTGACATCTGAAATATTTTTTTCTTTTTTTCTTCATCAATCGAATACTTGTTCAGTTGCCTGAAAACATAATAATCCGCAGCGAGAATGTAATCAAAAATTTCGAAGTCTTTTAGATTAACTTGACGAGCAGAGTGATTAGTAACATATCCTCTTTTTTCTAATACTTCAATCATTCTTGGATCAGGTTGCTCGCCGGAATGATAGTCAATAATTCCTGCAGAATCAACGTAGAATTCGCGCGATAAATTTTTATCCTCAAGAATCTTTTTCAAGACACTTTCCGCAGCAGGGGAGCGGCAGATATTTCCCATACAAACAAATAAAACTTTAGTCATTCATCCTCTAGATTTTTTAATTTTATTCGAGGCTGTTTGAAAATTCGTTAGAGGTCAGTCTGATCCTGTCGAAGACTGACACTTTCAAATAAAATCACGCTTCATCTTATCTAAACTTAATTGGTGAATCGAGGTGAACAAGCTAAGCGTGACGATAAATAACACTTCAGAGACAACCTCAAAACAAAGTGTTTACAACGACAAGTACCATTCTCAATCAACAACTTCCAACACACAACCTCAAACTCACAATCTCTCACTTTCCAAACCTACCTTGCCTTCAGCTCCAGCTCAAACTCTTTTTCTTCTTCACCACGCTTCACAACAACTTTTACTTTATCACCTGGTTTATAATTACTCATTGCATAAGTAAAATCGTACAGATTTGAAATTTTACTTTCACCGAACTTGATAATGATGTCTCCACCTTTCAGTCCTGCAATTGCGGCAGGGCTTCCTTCCGTAACTCCAGATAATTTGTAGCCAGCAACTTCACCTGCGAAATCTGGAATAGTACCAATCCAAACTCGTGAAGCAGTTATTCGTCCAGTGTCTTTTCTTTCAACTGAAATGTAATCTGGTCTTGTGTCATTGTTTATTACAACATCAGAAACATCAGTAATAAATTTTAGAATTCTTTCCTGACCTTCAGAATTTATTTTATCAAAATCATCGCTTGGTCTGTGGTAGTCCGAGTGAGTACCTGTGAAGAAAAACAAGACCGGAATTTTCTTTCCGTAGAATGATGAATGATCACTCGGTCCAAATCCTTCATCATTAAATGTCAGATTGAGTTGGTACTTATTCTTTTCACTTAAAATATTTTTCCAGTTTGATGAAGTTCCTGTACCATAAACAATCAGACTATTTTCTTTCAATCTCCCAATCATATCCATATTGAACATTGATACAACATTTTCAATTGGAACAGGGAAGTTGTTCACAAGATAATTTGAACCAAGCAACCCAATCTCTTCACCTGAGAAAGCAAAGAATAAAACACTTCGTTTCAGATTATTTTTTATCGAAGATAATTTTTCTGATAACTCTAGTAAACCTGCTGTCCCTGAAGCATTATCATCTGCTCCGTTGTGAATTTGAGGTTCACCTTGATATAATGAATTGCTTCCGCCCCAACCAAGATGATCAAAGTGAGCTCCGATAACTAAATATTCATTCGAAAGATTCGGATCGTTACCTCGCAAAAGTCCACCAACATTTATACACTTTGATTCAATCTCATTCACTTCAGTTTGTAAAGTTATTTTAACTCCATCTATGGAAAAAGAGTTAGGTTTCTTAGTTTCTGTTATTTTCTTTTCTAATTCTTCAAGATTGTGACCAGCATTCTGTAAAATCTTTTCAATCACACTTCTTTTAATATGAACAGCAGCAATATCTTTTACTTTTCCAGCTCCATCATATCTGAGATTGACTAAATTATCATCATCTTTTTTGTCAGAAGTGTTTATGAAAATAATTCCTTTTGCACCTTTATCTCTCGCAACTGTTGTTTTAATTCTGAAAGATGAAATACGATTAAACTTTGAATTCGGATCGTTCATCTCGGGATTGTTTCTGAAAACAATTACAACTTTATCTTTTACATCAAGATTAGCATAATCATCGTAATTTAATTCTGAAGACGAGATACCAAATCCTGCAAAGACTAAGTCAGCCGAAAAGGAAACATTATCAGAAAATGAAATAGGAGTAAAATCTTCGTTAAGCTTTAATTCATAATTTATGTTTCCGGAAATTTTAAGTGAATTATTGCCAAGTTCCAACTTTGAAATAAACGGAAATTCCTGAAAGTAACTTCCTTTGAAAGCAGGTTCAAGACCAGCTTTTTCAAATTCTTTTTTGATATAGTCAGCAGCAACTTTAATTTTTTCTGAGCCGGTCATTCTGCCTTCAAGTTCATCAGAAGCAAGGAATTTGATATGCTCATAAATTTCATCTTTTGTAATCTCAGGCGAATCTACTGACTGACAAAATGTAAAGTTGAACGAAGAAAATAGTAACGCAAAGAAAAATACTTTTAATTTCAATATTGAATTTCGGATTAGTGATTTCATTTTTTTACCTTTCTTCTAATTTATATCATCAATCCATTCAGCAATAAAAATATTTGTATCATTTGGATTCAGATTGAAACGATTCGATCCAAAAATCAGATACTTACCATCAGGTGAAAACATCGGGAATCCATCAAATGTCGGATTGAAAGTAATCTGCTCGAGACCGGTACCATCAATATTTATCATAAAAAGATTAAACTCTCTTCTGTCTTTGCTTCCGTAATTTGAAGAGAATATTATTCTTTTTCCATCAGGATGAAAAAATGGAGCGAAACTTGCAGCTTTCAAATCAGTTATTTGTTGCATATTCTTTCCATCGGTGTCCATAACAAAAATTTCAAGATTAGTTGGTCTTACTAAACCATCGTTAACCAACTCATTATAATCTTCCAACTCTTTTTCAGTTTTAGGACGACTTGCTCTGAATACAATTTTACTTCCATCAGCAGAAAAGAATGCACCGCCATCATATCCTTTTTCAAATGTTAATCTTGTCTGCTCACTTCCGTCGAGATTCATAAGATAAAGTTCAGGATCCCCATCACGCAGCGAGGTAAAAACAATCTTATCTCCTCTTGGTGAAATTGTTGCTTCAGCATCATACTTGCCAGAATTTGTAAGCTGAACTAAATTCGAACCATCAGCATTTGCCATAAAAATGTCGAACTCATCATAAAGTTTCCAAACATAACCTTTACTTCTGTCAGGTGGAGGAGGGCAATCTTCATTAAAATGATGTGTTGAAGCATAAAGTATTTTATCTCCATCGGGATAGTAATAAGCGCAAGTCGTTCTTCCTTTTCCGGTTGATACTAATTTTTTATCACTTCCATCAAAGTTCATAGTAAAAATCTGATCACACTGCAAATCACCTGAGGTTGATTGATATATTATTTTTTTACCATCGAAAGAGAAGTATGCTTCTGCATTTTCACCTTCTGTGGTGAGCATTTTTATATTCTTTAATCTCTTTTCACCTTCCATAAGATATTTCTCTTGTGCAGAAATAAAATTGCAAGACAAAAGAATCATAATAATTAAAGTGACTTTCATTTTTTCTCCTGAATTATTCTGGTACGTGTACTAAAAAATATTCTATTGCTGTCTTTCCAATTGAGGTTGCTTCTTTTATTGACATATGCATATCATCTGATTCATCTTCACCGTGTCCAGCTTCAATTATCGCTAAGTCTGCATTGTAAGCATTTTTAACTAATGCTTCACAATAAGCAGTATCTCCGCCGTAACATATATTCATTTTATCAAAGAAAAAATTGTATCCCAATGAAGGTACTTGTCTTTTTTTGCCATTGATAACTTCTTTATGAATAACAGAAAAAGGTTTTACAGACATATTTTTAGCACGAATAGTTTTCTGTTTATCAATGCAAGTCAAAATTATTTTATATGATAAAGAACTTTGGTACACCTTCAAAAATGCTTTGTAAATGTGTTCAATTTCAGAACAACCTTTCGGATAATAAATTTTAAGATATGATTTCTTATTCATCACACGCAAGTATGTAAATAATGACCACAAACCACCGACGTGATCATGATGTCCGTGAGTTATAAATACATTCGAAATGGATTTAATCTGTTCAACACTTAATTCATTAGTCAAATCTCTTAATATTCCATCACCGGGATCAATTACTGATAGATTATCACCTGCTTTCAATAAAATCCCAGTTGCAATGTTAGGGATTGAACAAAAAATTTTAATTGAAAAATTATTTTTCGACCAGCTTAAAGGATATTTAATTTTTTTCATTTCTGTACTTTTTACAAGCTTTTTTATTTCTGCATCGGGCAAAAATGTTAAATGAATAACTATCTAAATCAAAATTCAAATCTTTGCAAATGCTCTCCGGAATACCAGTTAATCTTGCGTCTGTAAACTCAATTATCTTTCCGCATTCAACACATATAAGGTGATCGTGTTGCTGACGCTTAAAGTTGCTTTCATATCGGCTTATATTATCGCCAAAGTTACGCTTCGATAACAAATTACATTGAACGAGTAGTTCCAATGTATTGTACACAGTAGCCCTTGAAACTCTCGATTTTGAATTTTTCATCTTAATGAAAAGTTCATCCGCACCGAAGTGTCCATCATATCCGAGTGCATATTCCATAACTTCAAATCTTTCAGGGGTGATTCGGTTTTTTTCTTCCTTCAAAAAATTTCTAAAAATCTCTTCAGCTTTTTCGTTCTTCATTTTTTATCCGTTAGAAACAAATGATTTAGTTTATTCCTATCATTCTAAGTACATTGACTATCAGGAAAGTAAATAAATAAGCTGTTGACGTAAAGATTGTCAATTGTAAAATCGGAATTCTCCAACTGCCTGTTTCTTTCCTCGAGACTGCAATAGTGGAGATACATTGCAAAGCAAATATGAAGAAAAAGATCAATCCGATAGAAGTTGCAGTTGTGAAAAGTGGCTCACCGTTTGATTCAATTTTTGCATCTCTCATTGCTGTCAATAGTGAGTTTTGAATATTTTCATCGTCAGTTACTTTGAATATCAAAGCCATCGAACTCACAAAAACCTCTCGAGCTGCGAATGCGGCAATCAATGAAACACCTACTCTCCAATCCATACCAAGTGGATTCATAATCGGCTCAATAAAGATTCCAATTTTAGCTGCGTATGAGTTTGATATTCTTTCAGATTTTTCTAACAAGATTATTTCTTCTTCTGTCATTCCGGTTTTATCAAATTCAGGTGAATGATTTGGCATATATGTTAAAAACCAAATTAACAATGACAATACTAATATTATTGGCCCTGCACGGAGAATATACTCTTTCGAATTTTCATAAGAGTTTCTTAAAACGACTTTAAGCTTAGGCAACTTGTAAGTCGGTAATTCAAGAATGAAAGATGAATCATCCTGCGTCTTTATTAAACTCTTGTTAAATTTATTAATTACAAAAGCAACTACGACTGATAAAATGATACTTATAAGATAGACAAATGAAAGGAAAAATCCAGCCAGCCAAGGTTTGTCGGGTGGAGTTAAATATGCGATGATTAGAACATAGACTGGTAACCTCGCACTGCAGCTCATTAATGGGATTATAAAAATTGTTAAAAATCTTTCTCTTCTGTTTGGAATTGTTCTTGTAGATAAAATTGCCGGAATTGCACAGGCAAATCCTGAAAGCATTGGAACAAAAGATTTTCCATTCAATCCAATCATGGATAAAGGTTTATCAATTAAAGTTGCTCCACGAGCAAGATAACCTGTGTCTTCAAGTAATCCTAAAATCAAGAACAAAATTAAAATTTGTGGAAGGAAAATCAGCACTGCTCCTGTTCCGCTTATAATTCCATCAGAGATGAGGTGAGAAAACCAATTATTTCCAAGCGACTCAGCTGCATAATTAGCCAGTGAAGAAAATAAAGTATCAACTAAATCCATCAGAGGAGCAGCCAACCAGAAAATTGAAGTGAAAATTGCTCCCATCATCAACAAGAAGAAAATAAAACCAAAGTATTTATGTAGAAGATACTTATCTATTTTTAAAGTCAAAGCATCTGGTTTTTGAGTAGATTCTCTTAAAATTGGGTTTTGAATATTTAACTGTTTGTTCGCATTTTCAATATCAGGAGTAACCGACTCAATAACTTTACTTGATATGCTTTCTATCTTTTCAAAAGTATTAATTAGATAATCTTTATCCTTAAAAGTAGATAAAATATTGTGATCAGGAATATTTTTCCCTTTACTTAGATTCTCTTTTATTTTAACTGTTAACTCATCAATTCCTTCTTCTGTTCTGCCATTGACAGCAACTACATCAATCCCTAAAATTTCAGAAAGAAGGGAAGTATTAACTTTAAGATTTTTTCTGTTCAGGATATCAATCATTGTAAGCACCAGAATGACTTTAAACCCTGCTTCAATCAACTGCTTTGTAAGTAGTAAATGTCGTGTTATCTGACTTGCATCAGCTGTAACAAGAATTAAATCTGGAATTCCGTTATTAGGTTGATTAAACAACGATTCAATTGCTACTTCTTCATCGGGAGAGTTTGCATTTAGTGAAATCAGTCCGGGTGAGTCAAGTATTTTCGCATTTATATTGAATTTATCAAGAAAATCACTTGATGAATATTCGACCGTGGAACCCGGATAGTTTACCGTTTTGAAATGTTTTCCGCTGAATATATTAAATAAGGTTGTCTTTCCGGAATTTGGGGGTCCGACAAGATTTATTAAAGGAGTTTTTGACATCGGCTCAATTGATAATTATACAATCAGCTTGATTTTTTCTGATAGCTATCAACGTCCCTCTTAATGAGAAAGTTAACGGATCATTGAAGATTGAAGTATTAACTAGCTCTATTTCCTGACCGGGTGTAAATCCAATTTCAATTATTCTTTTATATGAAGGATTTAAAGTAATTATGTCTTTTATTGTTCCTTTTTCACCAAAATTTAATTCACTGGCTTTTTTCATCTGTGTTATCCAAATTATTTAGATTTAATCTACATAAACTTACAAATAATTATCGGTAAAGACAATACGATCTTTTAGTATTTAATATCTATTTCTCTTTTTAACTGCTTCTCATTTTTTACTTAGCCATTTCTGAACTGCATAACGTATCATTTTGAAAGAATGTACCATTTAAAGACAGATTAAAAAACGTGATTATTAAAATTCTTTCTAAAAACAAGTCCATTCTTCTGGCTTATCTATTGTCATCTTATGCGTTAATGAAACTCACGGAGACAAAAAATAATAGAAAAAAATAGAATTAAATAAATAAAAATTGAGCTTATACCTCTCACTATTAGCGTGCTTAATCGATAAGAAGTGGTTAAGAAGAATAATAGGAAGTGTGAGGTTCTCTAAAAAACAAAGGAGATCATCAAGGATAAAATTTTAAATGTATTCTCTTGGTTTTTGAAAATATGTAAGAATTATGAGGCTTTAAATATTAAAAAGAACTCAATACAATTTTTTTTACCTAACCAATCAGTAGTGTTCAGCACGACCGGTAATAGTGCGTTTAATGGTAATAAACTAGGAGGAGTAATAATTTGATAATACTTTCTTTTAAACCGTAGAACTTTTGGAAAACATCATTTTTTGATTGACGGCAGTATCTAACTTTTTTTGGAGCTGCTCAGAGAATAATAAACGGAATAACTAAAAATAAAGGAATAATATGAGTATAGAATCTATAATAATTGTTTTCTCTCTGGGATTATTAACTGTCCTAGCAGTCTTTTTTATAGCTGGTTTGATTTACTCCAAAATCAACAAGACTGAACCGGAATATCTTTATGATAACACCTTGCAGAAAAAACAATTAAGCTCACTTCCTACAGCGCAAGCGGGCTTAAGTAAATATACTTCACCAGCCAGATTAACGAATTATCCTCACTATAACTCTGGTCAGAAGCGGTCTTTATCTAATGGAAATTACAACTTTAATGGGCAGACTCATCCTGTAAATAACTCGTTATACACAGTTGTTAATTCCTCCCAGCAGATACCGTATTTACATAACCAAAGATTTAATAAACTATGAAAAGAACTAGTAAAAAATTTTTTAATCACTGCTGTCCAAAACAAATTAAAACAGGAAAGAAGCCCACATATTATTCTATATTGGACAGATTTATAATTTTTAAGGAATCAATCCCTCTAATCAATTCATAATATTTGTCGTTTATCCAAGCATAAATCTTCAGGTGGCTTCAAAGGATTGTCTAACCAGACTTTTAAGTCAATCTTCACAAACAGATTCATCCTTAAAAAGGCTATTAGATTTGACAAACTCCACCCATACTTTGCTATTTCTTTCAAATATATCAACAATAGTAAACTTATCGATGCTGCCCAAATCTGTATCCACATTGCATTTTCATTGCTTCCAATAAATGATTTGATTTTTAAGTGCTGTTTTAGTTCCTTAAAGAATATTTCTATCATCCAGCGCTGCTTATACAACTCTGCAACTGTTGATGCTGTCCAAGTAAAATTGTTAGTTATTACTTCTATTACTCTGTTTTCTTTTTCATCATAAATTGCTACCGGTATTAAGTTCTCCAGGTACAGTTGTTTAGTTTGTTCTTCTGTTAGGCTTATGATTTCATCTTTTAATTATGTGTCCTTCTTTTTCTTCACTTAGCGGTAGTTCTTTTACCTGCTCATATTTTATTGATTTCTTTAACATCATAACAAATATTATATCGTCCTTTTTCCATTGATACATCATCCCAAAATCCTTATAGCCTCTGTCTGATAATATTACTGATTTGCTCGGCATTTGCATATTCTG